>JAEZJA010000172.1 GCA_023415895.1 Bacillota bacterium | reverse complement strand
AACCAACCGAACCACGTGAACCGACAAGGTAGCCGTGCTCGACCGAGTTTTTCACTAGCTTCTGCGCGATCATGTACAACACGGCAAACCCGTGCTTGATGATGGAGGAAAGCTCTCTTTCCAGACGGTCGGCAACAATCTGGGGTACGGGATCGCCGTAAAGCTCCTTGGCACGGTTCCACGTAATCTCCTGCAGCTGCTCCTCTGAGCCATCGATATGCGGCGGATAAGTGCCCTCGGGAATGGGCCGGTAATTTTCCACCATATCCGCCACGCGGTTGGGATTTTCCACAACCACCTCATAGGCTTTATTCTCTCCCAGATACTCAAACTCCTTGAGCATTTCCCCGGTCGTGCGAAAATACAGAGGTGCCTGTTGGTCGGCATCCGTGAAGCCCTGTCCGGCCATCAGGATGCGCCGGTAAACCTCATCCTCGGGATCCATAAAGTGTACGTCGCAGGTGGCGCACACGGGAATGTTGAGCTTCTCGCCCAGGCGGACAATGGTGCGGTTGAAGTCCATCAGCTGCTGCTTATCTTTGGCCGTGCCGTCGCGCAGCATGAACTCGTTGTTGCCCAGCGGCTGGATTTCGAGGAAATCGTACATGCGCGCCAAATCGCAGAGTTCACCCCACGGCTTGCCTGCGAGCACTGCATGGAACAGCTCGCCCTGCTCACACGCGCTGCCTACGATCAGTCCCTCGCGCCATTCCATGAGTTTGGTCTTGGTGATGCGCGGCTTGCGGTAGAAATTGTTCAGATGCGACCAGGAGATGAGCTTATACAGATTTTTCAGACCAACCTTGTTTTTGGCCAGAATGATCATGTGATAGGGACGCATTTTCTTGGTATCCGCTCCGGCGAGCAGAGTGTTGATATTTTCAATCGTCTCCACGCCCTTGAGCTCGCGCATGTCCTTGATCAGACGCACGAATATATCCCCCAACACCTTGGCGTCGTCACACGCGCGGTGGTGATTAAATGGCTCGAGCTTAAGATGATTGGCGACCGTATCCAGCTTGTGATTCTTGAGATCGGGATAGAGTACCCGACAGATGGGCACGGTATCAATCGACGTGAAGGGATAGTCCATGCCACTGCGCTGGGAGGCCAGACGGATAAAGGAGGTGTCAAAGGGAGCGTTGTGCGCCACGAGTACCTTGGTGTCCCCGCAGAATGCGTAAAACGCTTCCAGCGCTTTGGCTTCGGACGGAGCATCCTTGACCATATCGTCGGTAATGCCGGTCAGCTCGGTAATCTTGGCGGGAATGGGCTTTTCGGGGTTGACAAAGGTATCAAAAGATTCGATAATCTCCCCGTTTCGCAGCCGCACCGCCCCGATTTCAGTGATGCGCTCGTTCTGGGCAGACAATCCGGTGGTTTCAATATCAAAGACAATGAAATCACCGTCGAGAGCGCCCGCTGCTCCGCCTTCCACAACAGACAGGCTGTCGTTGATGTAATAAGCCTCCACACCGTAGAGGATCTTGATGTCGTTGCCCTTTTTCTTGGCCTTAGCCGCTGCGTTCATGGCTTCGGGGAAGGCCTGTACCACACCGTGGTCGGTAATGGCGACCGCCTTGTGCCCCCATTCGGCGGCACGAAGCACCAGCGCTTCGGCATCGCTCATACCATCCATCGTGGACATTTTGGTATGCATGTGCAGCTCAACGCGCTTGACCTCGGCGTTATCCGCTTTCCTATAGGGGGCCACAACCGCGAGAGACTTGGGGGCCAGAATGTTATCGTTGGCGAAACGGTCAAACTCATAAATTCCCGTCATGAGCACATAAGTACCGTTGTTCACAGCCTCCAGTGCGTCGATCTTGGCCTTGTCCCGCTTGACATCCGTCCACAAAATCGCCGTAACAGAATTGGTCTGGTCGGTGAGCTGGAGAGTATACCGCAGTCTTGTCCCATCACGGAAGGCGCGGATATCCTTGCTGAACACCCGTCCCCAGACGGTATAGGAGCCGCCGTCGGCCTCCATCTTGTTCATGGCGGTTGGACGCTCACGGATGGGCGTACCGTACACCATCACCGCCGTCTCCAGATAAATCGGCAGCCCGTCCAGCGGCGGCTTGGTAGGATCGAGCGGCTTTTTGGGCTTTGGCGGTTCGCCCGGCTCGCTCTTGGCAGGAGGGGGAGGCGGCGCAGACACGGCAGCCGCCACGGCTGCTTCTTTGGCCAGCAGTGCGGCTTCCCGGTCGGCATCTTCCATCATGCGCCTGTATGCCTCGCTTTCGGTATTCACCGTCGTCACGCCCTCAAATACAAGCTCGACCGACCGGTCGAACAGCGACTGCACCAGCCCCACAAGCGCCGTGTCGGTCTTGGTCGCGCTGAGCACCTCTTGACCGCCGTGAGTCAGGGCTATCACCATGGTCTGTCCGTCCACCCGGCACTGCGCCCCCTCAAAAATGCCGTTAATCGCGGCATTGCTGCGGCGCAGCAGTTCGAGAATGGTGGGAAAGCAATCGCCGCACAGCGTATCCGGCGGATACTTCGGGTCAATGCGCACCGCCACCGACAGCCCCTTTGCCACGGCTCTTTCCGCCTGACAAATGGTTTGTATGTCCACAAACGAATCAAAAGCAAGCTCCACGCGCACCGAAGCATTGCTTTTGTCAATTTCCATATAGTTTACCGCTGCGGATGCACAAGCCGCAAGGACCGGCCCGCTTTGGATATACTG
>JAEZJA010000170.1 GCA_023415895.1 Bacillota bacterium | reverse complement strand
ACGCAGCGGTCGGGGGCGGAGCCTACAAACACAAAGGGGTAACAGGTGACGAGTGTGATCTCCATCTTGTCTGTATTTTCATACATGCGTTCATCGTTGGGCGATGTGACAAAGATTTCGGTCACGGTATAGGTGACGGTGCGTATGGTATCGCGTACCGTCACCGTGTCCCCCACCTTCAGTGAGGCCATCGACCGGAAAGCGGCATCGCGGTGGCCGTGCACAACGGCGTTGCCAATGGTATTCAGAGCGGCTGTACCATCGGCATGACCCGCTCCCTTGGCCAGCATATTGACTGTGGTTCCGTCATAAACCACGACCGAGCGTTGCTGCTTATCGAAGGTCAGTACCCCCAGAGCGGGCAATCCATCCACAATCAGTTGCGTACCGGGTACCTGGTTGCTGACATGGACGCCGGCATTGGCCTCGGTGTCTTCCCCCGTAGGGAGTGTGGGAAGTGAGCCGGAATCCAAAAGCGTGTAGAACTCCTTTACCCCGCTGTCGATGGTGTGGTCGATGTTCCAAAGCTTATAGATACCCACTCCCAGTACCGAGAAGGAAACCAACGCACCGGCCAGAATCAGAACACCGAGCGGTCGGATACGCTTCATGGAGGCGACCAATCCTTTCACATCATCGTCTGTTTCTGTCGTCAGGAACACTTATTTGGATTTGAACAACTTCTTGCGGAAGGCAAAGGCCAAGCCGCCTGTGATCACCAGCATGCCGCCCCCGATCAGCGCAATCAGGCCGTAGTTGCCTGCCGTGTCAACGGTCGGACGGTTGCGGAAGGTAACGGTTTCGATCTCACCCTCGTCGAGGTCGACCTTGACGATTGTCTGGGTCGGGTTGAGAATATAACCGCCGGGAGCTTTCAGTTCTTTGACATAATAGGTGCCGGGCAGCAAATTCTCCTGCCATTGCACGCTGTCCTTGGAGGTGGTGAACTGGGCAATCAGATTGGTGCAGGCACTGTCGGAATAGAGTCCCACCACAGCGCCGTCCAGCTGCTGTCCGCTTTCGTAATCCTGCTTGAGTACACCGATTTTTCCGCGGATAACCTTTTTGTTGACCATGCTGACGGTGACCGTTTCGTGTGGGTTAACCGTAATCACGGCCTTGGGGGTGACGGCCAGATGATACCCGACCGGCGCTTCGGTTTCCAAAACCGTATAGGTGCCGGGGATGATGCTTCCGGCCAGAATTAAGCCGTTTTCATCCGAAACCAGATCGCTGTTAATCAGATTGACCGCATCGGTTGAATTGCCGGCATAGATATTGAACTTGGCGCCTTGAACCGGGCCGCCGGTCTCATCGACCTTCAGAATCTTGATTTCGCCATAGTGCGTATTCTTGAAGCGGATGACATCCTGCGGAACATCATTCACCTGGAAATGATAGACCTTGGTATCCGGAACATAACCGGTCGCGGCAGTCTTTTCGCGCAAATACCAGATGCCCTCCGTCAGGCCGCTGAAGGTGATCATTCCTGCCGCATTGCTGGTTTGTTCATACACCGTGGGATCGGTGAAGCCTTCGTTGCTGGCCAGTTGGAACACGGCGCCCTCGATTCCCTTCTGGGTCGCGGAATCGTATTTGTAGATGCTCAGGCTGTAGGTGTTGGGAATCGCCTGGGTATACGGCATGGAGGCAAGCAGATTGGTTGTGCCCGTATAGGCGCCGACAAGGCATTGAGAAGCCATGCGGCCACCCTCAGGCATATACATATAGGCATCCTTCATCATGGTCTGCACACCGCGGACACTCATACTGAACGAAGCATCCTTGGGAAGTCCGCTGACCACAACGGTCGTCCAGCCATCCGCTACCGACGGGGCACTGACCGTTGCGCCATATTGAGTTTGAATGTTCTTATCGAAGCTGTACTGCAGCGCTACCTTCGTGTTATCGGCATTGAGCGCATCCGATTTGAAACGGAAGGTCACTGTGCCGGTTTTGGTGGCGGCATCGTAACCCGAGGTGCTTTGCAGATCAATCGTACCCACTGTTGTAGCCGTTGGTGCAACCCCGTCCAGTGCGATCAGCCAGTTGTACAATGCTTTCACATTGAGGGAGTTGTAGTTATTTAGAGATTCGCCATTGGTGTAGTGCCAAATGGCCATTTGGGTCGCGGCAATGGCATCTCCCTTCGTCAGATCATTGATATGACAGGCCTGTCTTAAAGCTTCGATTGTGAGGCTCGGGTACGACTGCAGAACAATCGCTCGTACCTTTGCCGCCGCGCTGTCATCGGTGAAATACCCCGCTGTTTCCAGATTGGATCGCGAATATTTGCTGTTATTGGCAATATAGACGGTAGAATCCACACAATAGGTGTATTGTTGCTGACCGCTGCCGTCTGACAGACCCATCAAAGCCGTTGACTCACCATTCGCACGGGAGCCGTATTCGAATGATCCCGTGTATCGATAATCGTAGGCGCCGGACGAGGCGTTCGCAAGGCTGGTAAAGGAGAGTAGCAAAGCAACAGAAAGAACCGTTGTAAAAGCGGCTTTGATACGCGATAACCCTTTCATAAACCCTCCACAGAATGTTAATTTGCGCCAACTGCCGGTATGGCCACTCGGGCGGTTGTCACACTATTCCTATGAGGAGTGTTGGAAAAATATTCTTATTTAATCGAGGGCTAACGATTTTTTTTGCAGAAATTGCGGGCGCAAACTGGCCAACGAACTGGAATATTTTGAATTGGTTGGTTATCTTTACAATATAATCATATTC
>JAEZJA010000157.1 GCA_023415895.1 Bacillota bacterium | reverse complement strand
TTCGTGGGTGCATTGCTCAGCCCTGCTTGGTTGAACAGCTCCTTGCTGTACATCAGATTTACGACGTTGGCAGACCAAGGCAAGGCATACACCTTATCACCCACGCAGTTTGCGTCGTAGCAGCTTTTTGTAAACAGATTCTTCACGTTGGTTGCGCCGTATGGCGCCAGATCTGCGAAAATGCCTTCTGTTCCAAGCGATGTAGCATATACATGATCCATCGATATTACATCCGGCCCATTTCCTGCAACAACCGCCATTTTTAACGAGTTCAGTGATGTCATAGACGATGGGATAATTTTGATGTCAATGCCCGGATATTTCGTTTTGTATTTACCGAGTGCCATGACCAATGCAAGGTCTTGTTTACTGCCCCATATCACAACTTTGCCATTGCCCGACTTTGGCGGATTTGTGGTTTGCTGATTGCCGTTGCTGCTGGTATTCCCGGAGGGTGTTTTGTCTTGTGTTGCTGACGAACCTGATCCAGACCCGGATACCGTGGAAGCATTTGTTGACCCGGGTATGGAGTCCCCGATCGATTGTGAATCCCCGATCCCGCTTGTGGTATCCGTTGATTCATTTGGCTGTAGATTCGAATTATCACCGGCGTCTGATGAGATCGATGCCGTGCCTGAGTCGCTGCTTTGGCTTTGTGTAGCACCTTGCGTGCAACCTGGAATGCTAAATAGTAAGGTTACAGCGAAAAGCATTGCGAATAGCCTTTTGAAATTTCTCTTCATGACTATCACCTTTCATAAAATTTCAGAACATAGAACGCCTTGTTTTATGTTCTAACAACCACATTTGGGCCTATCAATTGGCGAGTCCCGAAGTCTCAATTGACTGCATAAACCGTTTTTGCATGATAAAAAATATAACAATGACCGGTAATACAATCAAAACCGTCGAGGCAATGACAACTCCCTTGTTATACTCCGTATTGGTTTGAGCTGCGAGATTTTGAAACAACTGATTACTTAATGATAACGATAGGGTTGCTTTACTCGAATCGCGAATGTAGATGGATGGTTCAAAAGCGTTGTTCCACTGCCAGACAAGCGACAATATGGAAGAAACCAAGACCGCTGAGGACGCATTGGGAAGCATAATTCGAAAGTAAGCTCCAAAAACACCTGCGCCATCGATTAAAGCCGCATTTTCCAGTTCCGAAGGCATCCCTTTAAAAAACTGTTTAAAAATAAATATAAACATTCCGCCATTGAGCCCCATGGCGAAGAAACACGGAACAATAATGGGCAAATACGTATCGACCATGCCAAGCTTGGAAATCAGCAGAAATTGAGGCACGATAATCGTTTGGGGTGGAATAATCATTGTAAAGATGATGATTAAGAAGGCTACTGCGCTTCCTTTGAATTTTATCCTTGCCAAACCATATCCTACAAACGAACAGGTGATCACCTGGCCAAACGTTGCCAAAAGGGTTATTCCGAGTGATAATAACAACGTTTTTTCATAATTAAGAATGCGAAAAGCGTATTTATAGTTTTCTAAAACGATATGGTGCGGCAGCCATTTGACATTTTCATTCTGCCAGTCATCCACACTCATGATGGAATGCCCAAGCATATAAAAGAAAGCGGCTAAATACACAAACGACAATGAGATCAGCAGGATATAGATGATCGTATTGGATAGCCTTCCTTTGATTTTTTGCGACTTTGTAAGCTTCCAAAAGACATTTCTCATGACAGCCTTTCTATTTGTCATAGTTTACCGCCTTCCTGAAAACAAGCAAAATAAGGCCGACAATGGCAAACACAACCGCAAAATATGTCCATCCCATCGCAGAGCCATACTCATAGTCTGCATTGCCAAAGATTACGTCTATGACCAATTTGGCAATTTTATTATCCGTGTCGCGAAAGCTATCGATCAGCGTGTAAATCGCATTCAGCAGAATGATGGGGGACATCAAGGGGATGGTGATTTTCCACAGAATATACCAGGAAGACGCATTGTCTACCTTGGCCGCCTCATAATAAGACGGCGAGATGCTTTGAAGTCCCGCCAGGAATATGACAATCTGTACCCCCGTTTTCCAAAACATATTAATAATCTGGTTAATTAGATTACCAATAAAACTTGCAATATCCGTTGAAAAGTAATAGTTGATTATCTGATCGACATTTTTTGAATATTCAAGAACATTCGCCGCGCCGCCTATTTTCTCGAGAACATAACCGCTGCCCAGCAGAACAGGTAAAAAATAGATAACGCGAAACACACCACGAAACTTAATTTTTTGATTTAGCAAAATGGCAACGAAAAAAGCAAAGACAATAACAAAAGGTGACCATACTATGGTGGTTATAATGGTATTTATAAATGCAGGGAGGAAGCGGATATCGTTTTTAAAGATTTGTATGTAATTCTGAAACCCAATCACCTTTATCTGTAAATTCTCATAATCCGAAATCTTGCCGATGCTTAGCAAAAAAGACAGGATTAGCGGGACAAACATAAATACAGCAAAGCCGATTGCCCAGGGAGCTAAAAAAACATATCCGCATAAGGATCGTCTTTTTTCATTTGATAACTTATTTTTCATAAATGCTCTCCATCAGTTCACCACAATATAATCATTGGCCTTAAGAGTTTGTTCCTCTATGGTGATATCGGCATTCGTATAATTTACATATACCATACTGCCGCCTTCGAACGTCGTCCTGAAAACGCCGTCTCTTAGCTTCTCATGCTTTATAATCGGCTTATTCCAAAAGCCGGATGTCAGTTGACTGTAGTCTTTATAATCATCAAAAGCATACTTCTGCCAATCACTGAGTTTTGTGGAGAACAAGGAACTGACATACTCCATCTGAATTTCGGGCGGCAAATCTTCTGTCAGAACATAAAACGGAAGGGTTCCATATTCCAGCCTTTTCAGCTTTTCATATTGAGCATCGGATGCCTGATTCATTGGTGTAGCCGTATAACATACGTATCCATGCATAACCATCTGATAAAACGGAACCGATTCATCCGTATAGAAAAACCCACTTCCGTTATAGCCAACATCCATGCTCCAATCCGTATTGGCGAGATAGGGAAGGATCACATTCCTTTGAACACTATAGGGAATTTGATTTTTATTCTCCTCTATCATTTTATTAAACACAGCCGCTGTTGTTTCACGAGTGGTCGTTCCTTTGGAATTGTAATCGTAATAGAGGCTTGACGATAAATCCATATAGGTGATCCCATTACAACCTAATTGTTTGTATTTCCGAATATTGATTGTATTTATGTTATAAGCATAAAAAGGATTCAGAAGCACCCAGCCATTGGCATCCACTGTCAAGGTGTTCATGGCTTTAACGGTGGCATAATTATTCACCAGATACGAGAGTTGATCCGACTTAGCGATCGTGAAGAGATTTTCCACTGATAGCACGGAGTTGGTTGTCGTTATGTTTTCAATAAGCGAGCTTAGCTGCTCTTTCCCACCCAATTCGGGAGCGGCTACCAATGCATCAGGGGTTTTATTTCCCGCATGCTCTGTCCAATCGCTGATGTTCAGTAAAGAGGAAGGAACTCCATTCTCCTTTGCTGCACTTAAATAGGCGCTTATGTCAGCCCATCCGGTCATTTTAATATATTTTCTGAATATAGATTTCTGACTGGACTCCAATCCCATATAAAAATTAGCAGCAAGCGGCATCTGCCCGTCCATTAGTTTTGATTTTTTCAGTAAACCAGTATTGAGAAGAACCTCGCGATAGGCATTGGCCATTCCTGAGTAATCGGCTTGCTCGTTTATGAGGAATTTATACCTCACCTCCCAATCCTGTTGGTTTCGTTTTTTATCATAGACCTTGACAACACTGTCGTTATCATTGGTATGCGATGTGATTTTTCTGAACATGAATTTGGAGTACGCGTTCGCCCGATTGACGGTTGAACTGATCGGTGAAAAACAGATGGAGCTGTCATAATCCCCCTGCGTTACGTATCCCATAAACGCACTGTTGTCTTGTTTGATGCCAAACACGGGGTAATAGGCGTAGCTGCTCTGATGCTCGGAGAATTTTTCGTTTGGCGAGTAAACATCGTAAACGTTCGCTTCAAAACTGCCTCCCATATCCGCATGGGATTTGTCAAAATACGATATGGCTCCATTTAGATCGGGATAAAAAGCATAGCCGTGAACCTCCTTTGTCGCCGACCCAAAATACGGCATAAAACTAAAATCCACAATTCCGGCGGTTTTATTATCAATAAGGTATTGGATATCCTGCAGGATATCCTCAATTTGACTCTGCATTTCTTTAATATCGGCACCGACTACCGGGTTATCGGGAAATACCGCTTCGATGGTGGCGATAGCATCCTGAATACTCGTAATATGTCGTATATCAAAATTATCGGTGCCGGCGTTTTGCTTGATTTTGACTAACAAATCATAGATATCATTGACTGATATCTGTATGATATCTTGGAAAGTGCTGTCAAGTTGTTGGGAGGCTGCTTGTTTGAGAAAACGGTCGGTTAGCTCCTGGAAGCTTGCTATTTTTTTCTGAATTGCCTCTTTTTTAGCCCTGTTGCTTTCTGCTGCTTGGTCATTTTCTTTAAAGTATTCGTTTGGCATCTTGCAAATAAGCTGGTCATTGATAAGTGTAAATTCAATGGCAAATTGGATGCCAAGGTTTTTAAAGCTGTAGTCCAGCCGTATGCCATTTTTGATAACGCTTTTTGAAATATCCGGATCGAGTTCCTTCAATGATATTTCCTTTTTGGGTACATCCAGATTTGAGAGATCAATGTATGTGAATTTAAATAATGAACTCATCATATTTCTGAAATACTCATTGACATTCGCTGAGTTCAATTCCTGTTCGGAAACCACGCTATCCCAGAGTTTACTTGTCCTTTTGTCATATACTTTAATCGATTTATTGTCATCCGAAATGTATAGAATTAATTCGTTTGTCTCCGCGGCTTTTGCAGCTCCCTCTTGTAGGGGATTGCTATCGGAGAAATGCGTGCTGCTGTCGTAATTTTGCGAGTCATATTGCAGCGTCTTCAAGGAATACTCTGTGTTCTTCATCATTTTGCTGATAACGATATTTTCAAAGTACACAATTCCTAAGCCAAAAAGCAAAATTACAGCGCCAAGAACAGCAACAACCCTGATAACCTTCTTTTTCATCTTTGGCCTCCAAATTACATAAACAAGAACGTACTTTCAAAATAAACATCACTGATAAAGACCACAAATTTTGAAATGATAATATAGAAAAGGAATGTAATCATCCAAAAGCATAGTATTCCAAATACCGTTTTAAAGATGATGCCGACCTCTTTGCCAAAACTGTATTCGTTCATGCGTACGCTTGATACAATCAAAAGGGCAAAGCACCAATAGAGGATGAAATTCCCTATCCCTAAAAACAAAACGCTTTCACTGGTACACATGAAATACGACAGCAAAACCATGGGAAGAGAAAAAACGATATAGGGTAAAAAGCAGATAAGCGAGGTCGTGATACTCTCCAAAAAGGTTTGCTTGCCTTCTGAAATAACGGATATCGCATAACTGACCAAAATCCAGGAAAATAAGGGAACAAGAAAAACGGCTACCTGTCTCCATAGATCCACATGCAATATATTGGTTGTGTTAAGAGGGAAATGTATCGTGTGAACATTCAGGATTCGAACGAATATGATGGCGAGTATAAGCAGAAATATGGGCCATATTTTTAGATTCTTCCTGTTTTGTTTGATCTTATCAAACGCATCGATGGGGTGAACAATTGTCAGCAGGGAGAATCGGCCATACATTTTCAAGCGCAGTGATCCTTGAGAAGGAATCGCTTCAACCGCTATTCTTTTGGCATACCCTAATACCTTTTTCAAAAAATACGTGATCAACGCAATCAGGACAAAAATTAAAATCAAAATGGGCAAAAAGTATTTGCGGATAATCTGCAAACGGTAATCCGAGAAAACTTGAGAATACCCGCTGCGATCCAATAAGTTTTTATACATCGCCATTGCGGTTTGATAATTCCCACTTCTGTACTGGGCATGAGCGATACCGCTGTTGGCCATATAATGAAAACTGTCGCTCTTTTTTACTTCCTCCCAAATTGGATTAGCTTTTTCATACTCCCCATCATTCGTTAAGACAGTGGCAGCTTCCACCTTCTCCATAAAGGCCGTCGGTTTTATGCATTGCACAAGTCCATACATTCCATCCAACACATATAAAGTGTTATCGTCATCAACGAATACGGATGTGATTTTATTGAATGTTAATTGCGTATTTCCCGTTCCACCAACAACGCCGATGTTGTTTCCATTGCTGTCATAGATATAGATGTTGTTGGTAATCGCGTCAGCAGCAAACACAAAACCGGTTTTATTTACAGCTAAATCTGTAAATCCAGGCAACCCATTGAAGTTATCACTTTTGTTATCCTCTCCGTAGAAAGCTTTCTTGTAAATATTATTCCCTGCCGGCGTGATTTTCTGGATTTGATTCTCTCTGGCCCAATAGGATGTCGTATAGATAAAACTGTCCGGAGCTATCAAGAAATTGGAGATATACGGCGGTATTTCTCGTGCAAATTGCGCTTTCTGTTCTGCCGATGCAAACAGACGAATGAGTCGTTCCTGTATACTCAAATGTATTTTTGTGGCAGCGATATATCCCAAAAAGGTGTTGTTCCCGTCCATTGTAATCAAGCCATGGAAATCGTTCAAATTGGAGATGTACAGGATTCCTCTGCTGTCGATCGCTATTTTAGTAGGCTTAAACGGATAGGACGTGTCATAAGTATCCTCGTCCGGCTGGCCAAATTCTTCGATAAAATCCCCATTTTTATTGATATGTACGATACGGCCGTTTTCTGTATCCGCGATATAGATATTGTCACCATTGATATACAATCCCTGAGGATTGTTGAGATCCAACGACTGGCTACCGTATGGCCCCTTATACTCTTTTACAAAATTTCCGTCTTGATCGATTCTGATGACTCTCAAATTCCCTGAATCAAGAATATAGACATCTTTGTTTTGATCAACGAAAAGATCGGTCGGGCTGTTCAGATTTCCACAAGCACTGAATTCGGATATGACTTTCTCCATTTGAAAGAGCTGCGGAGTGAATTGCATTTGAATTTCATTATTGATCAAAAAATAATCCGCAGATGCAACCATTTGAAGACACACCAGTATAAGCGTTATGAAAATGGTGGATTTCAAGACCTTTTTGCAAATTTGCTGAGTCAACCGCACTCAATCCCTTCAACTACTTAATACCTGAATATGCCATTGTTTTAACAACCTTGGATTGTAGAAAAACAAAAATAATGATGGTGGGAGCGGTCGTCAGCAAAGCCGCAGCGCCAAAAGCTCCTTGACGCGCAACCTGTCCTGCTCCTCCCTGAAGCATTTGCAGGGCTAGCGGTAATGTTTTCAATGCCTGATCATTGATATAAAGAAATGCACTGTAGAAGTCGTTCCATGAACCTACAAAAGAAAACACGACCACCGTTGCCAGCGCAGGGGCCGATAAGGGGACAACAATCTTGGTATAAATTCTCCAATGCTCACATCCGTCGATCTTGGCCGCTTCTATCAGTTCATTGGGAAGATCCTGAAAGCATTGTTTTAAAAGGAAAAAGTAATACGGTGTCGCCAGTTTGGGAATAATAATCGCCCAATAGGTGTTGATCCATCCCAGCTTATTGATAATGATATAATTGATAATGGCAGATGCGGGCGGGGCAATCATCAGGGATGCAACGATCACGCTAAAGATTGCTTTTGAAAAAGGCAGCTTCAGCTTGGTCATGGAGAAGGCCGCAAGAGAACAAACAAGAAGTGAACCCAATACCACGCAGGATGTTACCAGCAAGCTGTTAAACAAATAGCGTGTGAACGGAATCGTTGAGCTTGTCAGTGCTGTCAAAAGCTCCTTGAAATTGTCCATGGTTGGTCTGCGCGTTATAAAGATCGGAGGAAAAACAAACAGCTCGTCAATGGGTTTGAAGGCTGTGGATATAAGGTAGACAAGTGGTAACGCCGTAAACGTTACGACCATCACCATAAAAATATAAAGGACGAACCTTCCTGGCTTTAACTTTGGCATATGCATAACCATCCACTATCGCCTTTCATATCATTCATCTTTGGAATCAAGAACACGGAAAATAATCCTGCCTAATGTAAAGGTAATCACAAAGAGTATCATAGATATGGATGTGGCATAGCCAAGATCCATGCGGCTAAACGCATAATCGTTCATATGTCCAACGATGGTTAGAGCCGCATTGTTGGGGCCCGGAAACCCTGCGAGCGTTACGGGCACATCATAAATACTGAAAGCCCCCACAATGGTATTGATGGCTCCAAAGAGCAGCATCGGTTTCATTTGGGGTAGAATAACATAAATCATTTCCTGGAATTTTGTATGTACCCCGTCGATATAGGACGCTTCAAATATTTCGTGGTTTAAATTCTGAAATCCGGCAAGAAAGGTGAGGAATCCATTCCCCATACTCATCCATACCGACACGATGACAACAAGCACAAGAATTTTATCGGGATCCTGTGTCCATAGAATCGGTTGTGTTATCAACCCATTTTGAATAAGTACACTGTTGACCAACCCGTTCATATCCGAAGAGAAAAAATACAACCATATCACGCTCATGGCGATACCGCTTGTAATTGACGGCGCGTAAAAAGCCAGTGCAAAGAACTTTTTCAAATGCAGCCCGTCAATAATATACGCGATAATAAAGGAAGCAAAATACCCGATTAAGCCGGTAAAAAACGCGAATTTGATTGTATTGGTTAATGCGATCACAAATGTGTTGTCTTCTGTAAGAAGATACTGAAAATTTCGTATTCCGACAAAGATCGGAGATTGAATAACGTCATAAGTCGTTAAACTATAACCCAGACCGATGATCACAGGCAGTATTGTAAAAACCAGAAAGCCGATACCAAATGGCAAGAAAAACAGGATTGCCACTGTCATTTCAGCTCGGTCCCGTTTGTTAAATTTTAACCTGGCTTCGTGTTTCAAGGTCCTACCTCCGAGCTGCTGTTTTTAGCTTCACGCATTTTGAATTCTTCATTCTTGGCATCCAGTTCCCTGTTGATATCCTTAACCGCGATGTCAAGGGATTCCCGGTAATTCATTTTCTGTACTACCGTTCTTACCCTTGCGTTTTCGACCTGCCTGGCGGATATGTATCCCCCTATGACATTGTATTGGCTGGTCAGCCATGTCCCCTGTTCTACTACAACATCCTTCAGGTTATACTCCCATGGCAGACTGTAAAATGCTTCGAGGTTGG
>JAEZJA010000118.1 GCA_023415895.1 Bacillota bacterium | reverse complement strand
GGCGAATACACCTTATCGCCGTAACGTACATAGGTCACTACCGAGCCTCCGCGCTGGGACATGCCATGAACTTCGCTGACCTTGACATCATAGCCTCTTTCCACAAAGGCGTTGCCCAGTAGCTTGGAGGCAAGCAGAGTCCCCTGACCGCCGACACCGACAATCATGATGTTTTTAACGGGTTTTGTCGTTGACATGATTTAGTTGCCCTCCTTGCCTGCATCAAAGCCGATGGCCTTAAAGGCACAAATTTTGGAGCAGATCTCGCAGCCTGTACATTGATTGGGATCAATGACCGCATGGCCGCGGCCCTTGTTCTCCTCGCTGTGCACCGATATGGCCGGGCATCCAGCCTTCAGGCAGCTCTTACACCCGGTGCATTTAGAGGCATCCACCCTCATGGCTGGATTGCGCTGAACCTTCTTGAGAAGGACGCAAGGGCGGCGGGCGATGATCAGAGAAGGTTCTTCGATGGCCAGCTCCTCTTCCACGACCTTGCGGGTGGCTTCGATATCATAGGGATCAACCACGGTCACACGCCGGATGCCGATGGCATGCGCCAGCGCCTCCAGATCGACCGCTACGGTGGGCACGCCCTTAATGGTCAGGCCGTTGGCCGGGTTGTTCTGGTGACCGGTCATCCCGGTGATGGAGTTATCCAGAACGATCACGGTGGACAGACCCTTGTTGTAGGCAATATCGATCAGGCCGGTAATGCCCGAATGGATGAAGGTGGAGTCGCCGATGACAGCGACGGATTTTTTTGCCTGTTCACTGCCGCGTGCAACGTTGAAGCCATGCAGGCCGCTTATTGATGCGCCCATGCACACGCAGGCATCGATAGAGGAGAGGGGAGCCTGTGCGCCCAGGGTATAGCAGCCGATGTCGCCGCTGATATACAGATGAAACTTGCGAAGGGCGTAGAAAAGACCACGGTGGGGGCATCCTGCACACAATACGGGAGGGCGGGGAGGCACCGGCGTATCCAATGTCGCAAAGGGAAGTGTCTCTCCCAGCAGCTTTTCGCGCACAACCGCCTGCGAAAATTCGCCGCACAGCGGGAATAGCAGCTTGCCAATGACGGGTATGCCATGCTTGCGGCAATGGGTCTCGATAATATCGTCCAGTTCCTCCACCACATAGACCTGACCAACATGGCGGGCAAAGTCGATCAGCATTTGAATGGGCAGGGGGTTGACCATGCCCAGCTTGAGGTAGCTTGCTCGATCACCCAATGCTTCACGGGCATAGAGATAGGAGGTACCGGCACACACGATGCCAATGCGGGTATCGTTGTATTCCACGGTATTGATGCCCGAGGACTCCGCCCAGGCTCGGATATCTTCTGTGCGTTTTTCCACAATCGTATGACGGCCGCGAGCCATGGCGGGCATCATGACGTTCTTCATGACGTCCTTGGTATAGGGTTTCAGCTCGTGGTTTTCCCTCTCCGAGGTTTCGACCAGCGAGCGGCAGTGAGAAACGCGCGTGGACAGACGAAGCAGCACGGGCGTGTCGAAGCGTTCAGACAGCTCGTAGGCGAGCTTGGTATACTGCAAACACTCATGCGAGTCGCAGGGCTCAAGCATGGGGGTTTTGGAGGCGATCGCGTGATGGCGGGAATCCTGCTCGTTCTGGGAGGAGTGCATGCCGGGATCGTCCGCGACGGCGCAGACCATGCCGCCGTTGACACCTATGTAAGAGGCTGTGTATAAAGGGTCGGCGGCCACGTTCAGCCCGACATGCTTCATCGCGCAAAAACTGCGCGCGCCGCCGGTTGCCGCGCCGAAGGCCGTCTCAAAGGCGACTTTCTCATTGGGCGCCCACTCGCTGTAAATTTCATCGTATTTGGTAACAGTCTCTGTAATCTCGGTGCTGGGTGTGCCGGGATAGGAAGAAACGACGGTCACACCGGCCTCATACAGCCCGCGGGCAACCGCTTCGTTGCCCAGCATTAAGGTTTTCATGCAGGTATCATCCTTCTCAATAAAATAACACGCATCCATTATACATGAAATAGAGGCATTGGAAAAGATGGAACTCTTCCAAATTGGCAGACGGTACTGCCGTAACTTTATCACTTTAAACTATTTTACTAATAAACCGGCAACTTGTAAAGAGCATTAGTTGATTTCTTGGAAAAATAGTCGTCTTGACACAAAAAGACACAAGAAAAGGAGCACAAGCAGCGCGGGGCTGCTTGTGCTCCTTTAGGTCCGCAGTGCGGACAGCGTTGCATGGGAGGTGCCGATGCAGAATCTGACGCCCGAATTAGTCAATTTCGACCGAAACGCGGGATTCCTGGCGGGTAGCGGCAGCGCGCATGACCGTACGGATAGCCTTGGCTATACGGCCCTGTTTACCGATAACGCGCCCCATGTCATCGGGTGCAACATGCAGGTGGAACACAATGGTGCCGTCCTCGGCTGGCTCATCCTGATCCACGACAACAGCGTCGGGATTCTCAACGAGTCCTTTTGCGATGGATACCAAAAGTTCTTTCATGGCATTTGACCTCCTTCTTTTGCTTTAACAACCGAATAGCAGGCAACGGTGCCGACTTATTCCAGTCCCGCCTTTTTGAGCAGAGACTTAACGGTGTCGGTAGGCTGAGCGCCGTTGGCAATCCATTTCTTAGCTTTCTCGGAATCAACCTTAATTTCAACCGGCTGGGTCAGGGGATTATAGGTGCCAATTTCTTCGATAAAACGGCCATCGCGAGGATAACGGGAATCCGCGACCACAATGCGATAGAACGGGCTTTTCTTGGCGCCCATACGGCGAAGTCTGATTTTAACTGCCATTTTACGTACCTCCAAAAAATTTACTGTACTTTACTATATCTTCAACCAATGAGAACAAGTATCTTGTTGCCCTATGGAAGAATTTGAATGAAATCGGCGTTTAACGGCCGCGCCGTGAGCCGCCCATCGGCATGCGGGGCATCTGCGGCATCCGCGGCAGTCCGCGCATTCCCTTTTTGCCCATACTGTTCATTTGCTTCATCATCTGCTTCATGGAGTCGTATTGCTTGAGCAGACGGTTGACATCCTCCACTTTCAGGCCGCAGCCCGCCGCAATGCGGCGTTTG
>JAEZJA010000114.1 GCA_023415895.1 Bacillota bacterium | reverse complement strand
GATTCGAACTGAGCGGTTACTTTGACGACATTGTCGGCAGTGAGCTGGACGGCACACGTGTTTACAAGGACGAGGTGATTCTTGAGGTGCTCAGCCGGATTGGCTGCCATCCCCATGACGCCATTATGGTCGGCGACCGGGAATACGATATCCTGGGAGCCAAAAAGTGCGGACTGCAAAGCGTCGGTGTCCGCTACGGCTATGCACAGGGCGACGAGCTGCAGCGCGCTGGTGCCGAATACATTGTGGACAAACCCGGAGATTTGCTGTTTTTGCGTGACTAACGCCTTCCCCTCCAAACGTAATAAATCCACCGGTTGAGCGTCGTGTCCAAAAACAGTTTTAGGGGCAGGCAAAATTCCTGCCCCCCATTTATAGGACTGGAACGCAAGACGGTATATACGTGCGTCCTTGTTTCCTTCTTTTCCATGTGTTATACTACTACCAAATAACGGCAGAACCAAATTTAAGGAAGCGATGATCTTGAATAAAACAATCGTATATATACACGGGAAAGGCGGAAGCGCCGAGGAAGCAGAGCATTATAAATCGGTTTGTGTGGGGTATGATGTAATCGGCATTGAATATAAAGCACAGACACCATGGGAAGCCAAGGAAGAATTTCAACTGCTCTTCGATTCCATATATAAAAAAACCACATCGATCATTCTTATTGCCAATAGTATCGGTGCATTCTTTGCAATGAACGCCTTGCATAACAGAAATATAGAAAAGGCTCTTTTTATATCTCCCATTGCAGATATGGAAAAGCTAATTGAAAATATGATGATATGGTCAAATGTGACGGAGAATGATCTATGCCACAAAAAAGAAATCGTGACGCCATTTGACGAAACCTTATCTTGGGAATATCTTTGTTATGTAAGGGAAAATCCGATTGTGTGGACTGTGCCGACAGCTATTTTATACGGTACAAAGGACAACCTCACGTCCTATGAAACAATAACGAAATTCGCAAAGAATATTGGTGCAACACTTAGCGTGATGGAGAATGGCGAGCATTGGTTTCACACGGATGAGCAGATGGCTTTTCTCGATAATTGGATTAAAAGCGTATTGTGACTACTGCCAGTTTATCGCTATTTTCTCGTAGCTCCAACTTCAAAAACATCCTGCTTGGTATATCAAGCAGGATGTTTTTGCTGTTATACAAACAACGACCGTATTAGCTGGTGAATTTGTATGAGATCATAATTCAGGGTTTGGTCGCCGTAGTGGCTGTGCGCAGAAAGGCTACCCGTTGTGTCAGATAGTCCACCACCGACACAGCATTGGCCGCAAGCATACCGCCCTTCTCCCCGCCCGGATTTCCACCATCCGGGGGTGTCGCTCCATTGGGCATGGACGGCATCGTATTGCCATCCGGAGGTGTCATTCCATTGGGCATGGATGGCATCGTATTGCCATCCGGAGGTGTCGCTCCATTGGGCATGGACGGCACTGTGTTGCCCGTCTGAGGAAATCCACCCCCCGCGCCAGGTGCCGCTCCGTTGCCCATCACGCCCGTCTTTCCGGTCAGAGTTGTGCCGCTGTCGGTCGTGTTGGCTTCGAATTGTTCAATGGTGTAAAACGCGCTGGGGTCATTTGCCACAGAATCATGCAGAATAGCGGCCAGCTGGGATACAGTCGTTTGGGCATCCGAGAAATACGCGGTCAGCTCGTTGACATAACCGACATACCGCTGATAATACGCATCGATGGCAAGCAGCTTGCCCAGCAGCGGTCTTTGCTCCAGCGTTGTGCCATAAACCGGGGAAGCTAACTCCACCGACACGCTCCCGCCGTTGTCATCCTGAAAAGCGGCAATGGACATATTGTAATCCCAACCGATGTAGGAGAAACGTTTGTCCGCCCACAGCAAATAATAATTGTGCGCCTTGCTTCCGCTGTAGCTGTCGTAATTGCCCATTACCATGTTGACCGCGGCCGCCTTGAGCACGCTGTCAACATCCAGCATTTTCTCCAGCTCATCTTTGTTGTCGGCTGTTGTCGCATTGAGGACGCGGATGAGTTCTTTGACATGCGAATTGCCCTCATCCTTGCCGTAACTGATATCAAAGCCCGAAGCATTGTCGCTTGTCAGCAGCGTACAGGTCTCCTTCTCCGCTTTGTACAACACAGCGCCGCTGTCGTTTGTATAACGCTCCACAAAGCTGTCATCATAGGCTTCGATCATCAGGTAAAAGCCAAACAACTCCCCGTTGATGTGCAGATTGGCATAAGCCACATAAGGGGTCATTCCCCCGAGCTTAGCCATAGCCGCATACGTCAGAAATTCTCGCATATACGAAGGATCGGCGTAAGAGCCGTTGAGTACGAACATATCCAGTCCGTTGAGTGTCTGATGCTTCACGTATTCATCCGTCTTAATCTTGAAGCCATAACGATTGGAATCGCTGTTGGCAACCGCCGTCAGCGAGCTGAAGCCTTTGGCACGAAAACCGACGTTCTTCACCACCTGACCGTTGACCGTGATATCGGCTGCATGATACTCCTCGTCCTTGGCGTTATCGCATAAATCTTTCCAGGCATCCTCCTGGATAGTGACATTGATATCAATGATCTTTGCCTGTCCGAACAGGGTACCATAGGTTTTCTTCATATCCGACAGATCCTGAAAAGCCGATTTCAGGCTGTCCGTAATCTTGCCGTTCAAGAGACTATCCTCGGGTACGGAAGACTTGAAAGAATGGCAGGAGCACAGACCCAATACGATACTAAACGCCAACACCAGACAAAAGGTTTTTTTCAAGCTAGTTCCCTCCCTTTGACCGCAGTATAGACTGGCAGCGTGATAAAAAATTTAAGAAACTGTGAACGATGTGTAAATGTCGCTATCTGCCAACCATCATGCGGAACAGACAGGATCAAGTAGATATACTAGCCTACGGTCTCTGATAAGGAATACGATAAGATTTTAGCGGGTACAACAATGCTTGCAGTCAGATATAAACAGCTAAACCGCTATAGTTCTGTACGATGAATCATGCATTGCCCTTAAGGTGCGGTTGGAGTAGTGGAATTTTCATTCAGTATCGTCCAATTCTCTTTTTTCCTCATATCGTCGCGTACAGAAAACCAAATCCCCGGAAGGTACTGATTATTATTGTTTGTTGTTATCTGAAAATCTTCCGACCCCAACACATACTGGTCATGGGCATATTTCTCGTTGTTATTGATTGGTTTCCCTGTAAAAGGATTGATAGGATTATCAACAAGACCGTTCAGCGCTAAAGTCGGTACATCTGCATTTGTCATGAATTCATCCGATGTCGTAAACTCTTTGCTGTCGAAGTCTTTCACTAACAACAGGGGATAATAGTACTCCGTATTATATAAATCTTTGCTTCCATCTTTCAGTATCATATGATCAAATAACCTTAGTGCTCTTCCGTGATCTGCAACAATAATAATTCTCGTATTATTATACACATCGTTTTCTTTCAGGTATTCCAGCCATTCACCGATTTGTAATAGAGACGCCATATTTGTTTGATAATGAATATATTGAATTTCAGTATTCAACTGCATAGTCTCTCCGTTGCCTGTATACCGAACGCCATGTTGTTTCTCATAATCCGTATTATCCACATGCTCTGCCGGAACATATTCAGGTTCCTGTAAAAGCATGGGTTCATGTGTCGTATCATTCGCCATCATCAAAAATGTGCTTTTGCTATCATCCGTTATTTTTGTCATGGTTGACAAATTTTCTAATACGGTATAGGAATTCATAAAGCCGGAATTGGTTCCATTGGAAATGTAGCGGCTTTC
>JAEZJA010000066.1 GCA_023415895.1 Bacillota bacterium | reverse complement strand
TCCTCTTTCTCTAAACGCACCACCAATCTGATGATTCCTAACAGTTTAACGCCGGACAGTGCCATTGGCAGTCAATCTGCGTATAAAGCGCTGTTAAAAACGCTCAACGATAAGGACATCTCGGTGTTTTATGATGTGGATGTCGTCAACCTTATGCAGTCGGGACATGGGTTTTCCAAAACGGGGGATTCTGTAACAGCGCTTGGCAATATCCCTCTGACCCTCTATCCCTTTAAAATCGGTACTTTCCAACCCGATACATCAATTGCTCCCACCTTTTTGCTGACACCGTCCAATGTTGTCAAAGCGATAGAAAAGTTGTCGAAAAAATCACAGGATTATCCAACCGTGAATTTGTCACTCATGTCTCTGGGAACACGCCTCTATTCCGATTTTGACCAAAAAAATATGGTTAGCCGTACACAAACCATGGAATTGTTCCAACAAGCGATGGCCTCCTTGCAAGACAGACAACAGTTGTATTCGGCGGCGAATTCCTATGTGTTCGCGTATGCGTCCATGATTACGGATGTGCCGGTTAAATCCAGTGCAAACATTATGTTCTCCCAGGATATTCCGTTCTATCAGGCCACCATTCATGGATACATACCCTATACCGTGCCTTCGGTCAATCAGTATTACAATTCGAAATACTGTTTCTTAAAATCGATTGAAACGGGATCGGCACTCAAATACCTTTTTGCGGGGAGCAATCTTGACAAATTGCAGTATACCGAGTATCAGGACTATAGTTTCATTGATTATCGCAAACACCAAGACGAAGCCAAGTTTTTTGCCGCACAGAATGCCGAAGCACTCCGTGCACTGTCATCTCAAACCATTCAAGGTCACGGTCATTTGGCCGATGATGTAACGTATACCGATTACAGCGATGGTACACGAATCATCGTCAACTATGGTTCTGATGAATGGGAAATGGATGCTATCCGTGTTGAAGCAGAAAATTACGTTGTTTTAAAAAAGTAGACATAAGCGGCTACGTCACCCAGAGATGAGGGGATACAGTAAATGATTAAAAGTAGGCTTGGTTATTCTAAAAACGAAAAACGGAGAGCCGTTTTTGCACTAATCATTCTCATACCGTGGATAATCGGTATCATTCGATTCTTTGTGATTCCGACGATTTATACCGTGATATATTCCATAAATACCATCAGTATCTCGTCCACCGGTGATGGTTTTTTATATGACTTTGTCGGGTTATCCAACTACAAGGCTATCTTTGTTACCGACTCCAACTTTCTACGGTCCTTCGTTTCGGCTATTTCCGACATGTTGCTGAATGTACCGGTCATTGTGTTTTTTAGTCTGTTTACGGCTATTGTGCTGAAAAACAAATTTTTTGGCCGTACGGCATTTCGAGCCATCTTCTTCTTACCGGTTATCATTGCTTCTGGTGTGGTCATTTCGGTGTTGAAAGAGAACGTCATGACATCGGGTATGCAGACGGTGGCAGCCGAACAGACGTCGTATATCTTTGCTGCCCCATCCTTTGTTGAGATTTTTGCCAACTTGAATGTGCCGAAATCGTTGCTCAACTTTGTGACCGATGTGGTCAATCGTTTGTTTGATTTGACGTGGAAATCTGGCGTTCAAATATTGCTGTTATTGGCTGCGGTAAATAATGTGTCGTCTAGTGTGTACGAAGCAGCGGATATAGAAGGAGCCAATGGATGGGAAAAGTTTTGGAAAATCACATTCCCGATGGTATCGCCCACATTATTGGTTTCTGTGGTGTATACCATTATCGACTCGTTTACCGATTACGATAACGTGATTATCCAAATGATCACCCAGCATTTTTCGGAAGGTAAGCTATCGTATAGCTCAGCCGTCGGCTTTACATATTTTATCGCCATACTGCTGATTATCGGAATTATTTACGGGATCATTGGCAAGTTTGTGTTTTATGAAAACAAACGATAACAGGGGAAAGGAGGAGTTGCCATGTCTACCAAGTTTCTCGCAGTAAACGAGATAAAAAATCATGTGTTAACCAATAAGCTGAAGTACAAATATAAGGGCACGCGGATAATCACTTTTGTATTTCGTTGTTTCTTTTTGGTAGGACTGAGTTTTGTCATGCTGTATCCTATTTTGTTCATGTTCTCCGGCGCTTTTAAGTCCGCTATCGATGTCTATGACTTGAGTGTTGTATGGCTGCCCAAAAATTACAGTCTTGAAGCTATGGGACTGGCGCTTGATGCGTTAGATTTTCAGAATGCGTTTATAAAAACTCTGATTATCTTAGTGCCCAGCGTGCTGCTGCAAGTGGCATCCAGTATCCTGGCGGCTTACGCTTTTGCGCGTTTTAAATTCCCGTTTCAAAAGCTGATGTTTGTGCTTTTAATTTTCAGCATTATTGTTCCGACTTCGAGCATTATCATCCCGCTTTTCACGCAATTCAATGATTACAGCTTTCTCGGTATCAGCGGATTTTTTGGCGTATCGATTAATTTTCTCAACACGCCAGTTCCGTTTTATGTTATGGCGGCCACCGGATTCGGTATTCGTTCCGGATTGTATATTTTTATCCTCCGACAGTTTTTCAGCGCTATCCCCAAGGAACTGGAAGAGGCAGCTTTAATTGATGGTGCCGGCAATGCCACCACATTTGTTAAAGTCATGTTGCCAAACGCCGTTAATGCTATTGTTACTGTCACGATCTTGTCTGTGGTCTGGTATTGGAACGACTACTATATGTCGGCCATGTTCCTTAACTCAAATTTCCCCTTATCCGTGCAGTTGACAATGCTCAACAGTTCTCTGGTGACGCTGGCTGACCGATCGTCGGGTATCGCTTCAACGACATTATATCTGTTACGCGATTCTGTTGTAGAAAGTGCATGTTTAGTTGTCTCAGCTCCGTTAATAGCTGTTTATAAATTTTTTCAGAAATACTTGGTAGAAAGCATAGAAAAGACCGGAATTGTCGGATAAATGGAGCGATATCATGCAAAAATGTACGCTGACGGCAAGTACTAAGTTAAAAGCGGAGTACTGTTTTTATTTGGCTATGTTGTATAATTAATCGCGAATTACATACTCAGTAGTTGGTTACAATTCGGTTTCATTCTAAAAAATCGAAAGGATATTGGCTATGAAAACTAAAAAGAGAGCATTGGTCTTTGGATTAGCAACGATTTTGGTAGTCGGCATGATGTCATCCTGTTCTGGATCAAAAAAGAACTCCAGCAGCACCACATCGGCCATACCATATGAAAAGCTGGTTATCAGTGAGGAAGTACAGAATAAAATGGAGCAAGAATCGGGAACGATCCGTATGCTTGCACCCGGTCTGAATCCTTCCAATGAAAACCATCAAATTGTTCGTGCCGCCAAACGTTTTGAAGAGGAAACAGGCAAAAAGGTGGAATTCGTCATTGCGGAGTACGACACCGCTGACTGGCATGCAAAGCTGCAGGCCTCAATTGCTGCAAAAGCGCCGTTCGACGTTTTGCATGCTACCAACTCGGATTTCCCGCTGATGGCTATTAAAGAGTATACACAACCGATTGATAAGTATGTTCCCTTAAACAAGGAATCGATGAATATATATGCGATGGATACTTTCTTCACATACAACGGTAAGTATCATGCGGCCATTCCTTTGGCAAACTGCAATGCCTATATGATGTTCTACAACAAGAGCATTATCTCTGACAAAGGTATGGACGATCCTATGGAGCTGTACGAAAGTGGCCAATGGACGTATGAAAAAATGCGTGAAATGTCCATCGAAGCAACCGAAGATACTAACAACGACGGTGTCAATGATATTTGGGGCATGACCACGTTATATCCTAGCGCTTTCCTCTCTATGAATAAAACATCAGCAGTCAAATTGAATGATGACAACAAATTTGCCCTCAACCTGGATGATCCTGCGTTGACAAAAGCTTTGGAAATTGTACAGGATGCCTATTTCACCCAAGGCTATTGCGGTGGCGGCAATGGGGATGCGGTCAACGCATTTATGGCCGGTACGCACCTGTTCTTACTGGACGTTGACTGGGCGATTGGTACTTTCCTGACCGCAGAACAAACCAAACCCATGGGTTTTGAGTGGGGTTGGGTGCCGATTCCTTACGGCCCTGACAATACCGAAAAAACCAACACCACCACCTCCAATGGCTTCAGCGTAATTCAAGGCAGCAAAAACCCGTATTCGGCTGGTGTACTGATTCAGTACATATTGGATGAGGGCACCAAAAATTATGGCGGTTCAACGATCGTTATTCCTGAAGAATTTACAAAACTGTCGGAAACACTCATCAAAAATCCTTTCTACAGCCTGTACTATGATTCCATTATCAATGGTGCGTCCGATTTGCTCGGTTCTGTTTCGGGCGGCGGCAACATTGCGAAGGCCATTGAAGAATTACGTCCAAAGTACGAAGTGAAGGTGAATGAAGCGAATTCGCAGATGACTTTGCCCGAGCCTGTATCGCTTCCTACGGTGACGCTGGATTTTGAAGAGGATATCAACGCTGTAGCCAAATTCAGCCCACAAGCGAAGATCAGTCAAGCCACTGGTGCCGAAGCTCTGAGCGGGAATGGTTCGTTGAAGGTCGAAATGAACGCTGAAGCAAGACAACAAGTTGATGCGTTTTATACCAATGTAGCGGTCGCACCAATTGCTGGCTATAACGAATATAAAATTTCCTTTGATTATTTGGTCAACCAATTGCCCGACGGCGCGAGCTATTACTTCATGGTCTTTGATTCCAATACAGAGCAAGCCTATACTCAAGTTTCCTTTGTGCCCACGAAAACAGGCGAAAAAGCAACTGCAGAGCTTACACTCTTTGCGGCGAGCGCAGATTCAGCTGAACTATCCTTGCTGTTTGGCGGCGCGAAGGGTGCACAGACCATTATCTTGGACAACCTCAAGATTGAACAAGTCCGGTAAGAAACCATAGTGTTATGGTGGAAAATAAAAACGCTAAAAGGAGAGTTATTATGAAAAAGCTTAGATCAGCGCTTTCAATTCTCTGCACTCTCGTTCTTGTCCTGTCTTTATCCTTAGCTGCAAATCTGTTTAGTGTGAATGCTGTGGCGGATTCCACTGTCATCCCCAATTCCGAAGAGGGCATTCCCGATACGAATTTTTACAACTTTGTTGTAAATAAGTTTGGCTCGGACGGAAAAATCACGGTTGATCAAGCCAAAGCCGTTACGACGATGTCCAAAGCCGATTGGGATGGCAA
>JAEZJA010000028.1 GCA_023415895.1 Bacillota bacterium | reverse complement strand
CCTCAACGCCGATCTGATTACACTGGTGGGTGCCAATCAAGGCAACGTGGCGGATTTCTCCTATCAAACTCAGGCGGTAGGCAACCAGCGGATTCTGACCTTCAACAATATCGAAAAGGATGATCTCTACACGCTGACGGTCAAGGTGACGGATAAAGCGGGCAATACCGCGACCAAGCAGATTCATTTTTCTGTCAACCGTGGGGGTTCGGTCTATGTGATGGAGAGCAAAACCCGTGCGCTGCAAAACAGCTATGTCAACGCTTCACAGCTTTCGGATCCGATTATCCGGGAGACCAATGTCAACACACTGCGAAAGAGCAAGATCACGATGTATAAGAGCAATCGTGCTATTGAACTGATTGAGGGGACAGATTATTACGTTGCCATGGACGGCGATACCACCCGCTGGAAAACCTATACCTATACGCTCAAGAAGGAACTCTTCAAGGATGACGCGGTCTATTCCGTTGTGTTGTTCTCGCAGGATGAGGCGGGGAACTATTCGGACAATACAATGGATGCAAAGAGCGGGGATGATGCCAAGCAGACATTGCTCACCTTTACCGTGGACAATACCACGCCCTATTGCGTACCCGTTAACATTCGTCAAAGCGGTATCTATACAGGTCAATCGGTCTACAACGCCCGGTTCCGGCTGTATGACAACAACACCGTGGCCTCGACCGAGGTTTTTATCAACGACGATGCGGTTGGGGTTGAGGATTTGGGAGACGGAACTTATTCGTTTGAGGTTCCCGAAAAGGCCGGTTACAGCACGGTGCGCATGGCGTATCACGATCAGGCAGGAAATGCAGGGGAGTTCGTCCTCAGTGACATTCTCGTTGTTACTAGCTCATGGATGGTCTTCTTCTATAACAAGCCGTTGTTCTACGGGTCGATCGGCGGTGCCGTCGCACTGATTGGGGCGGTGTATCTGCTGATAACACTGCGGTTGAGACGAAAAAAGCGGCGCGCGGGTGAAAATTGAGGTCGATATACAGCCCTGCGTTATCAAATCAATTATAAAAATGTTTATAACCGCAAGGTAAACTAAAAGGCAGTATACTCGGCGGGAGGAGGGTGTCGGATGGAACTGGAACTGTATAACGACTATTTTGATCCGGACGAATCGAACCGCCCCTATCCGAACAGCAGCGCGCATCTCACAGATGTATTTTGTTTGCTGGATATGTGTCTCAATTATGTTTGTGCCGCTAAGGGTACGAAAAACGGTGAGGAGCGAATCGGCGTTGAGCTGCTTCGCACACCCCGTTTTGCCGTTTCGTCGGAGGAACTGGTGGATGCGCTGACGGCCAACACAATCAAAGAAAGGCAAAAGTCAGCTCCTCCTCAGGTCACTCGGCAGCTTACAAGGGCTATCGAGCACATTGATTCCAGAGTGCAGGCTTCGGTAAAGGCGGGCTTTTCCCCGCTGTTTGAACGTGTTTGCCGTCTATTCCGGTTGAGTGACCTCGAGCGCTTTTTGTTCATGATGGCCGCTTCGGTAGCCTGTGAGCGTCGCTATGAGGCGGTGTACTCCTTTCTCAACGGCGATGCCAATCAGCTTCTGCCCACCAAAGGGCTCGCCGAGAGAATGGTCAGCCTGTTTTTTCCCTGTGATGAAAAATCGGTCGGACGACTTACACAGGGGCAAGGCAACCTGTTCCGGTACCTGCTTGAACCGGATACGAAAAGCAGCGGCAAATCTCTGATGGCGGAACGATTAATGCTGACGCATCGGGCTGCCGGGTATCTTCGGGGCATCAATCTGATGGATACCGAGCTTGAAAACTATGCCTCGCTGTTCAATTCCAGCCACGAGCTTGCACCGGTGGTGATCCGGCAGGATACGCTAGCAACCATTGATTCCTATTTCCAGCAACGGTTATCTTCCGCCGAGACCACCTCGAATGTGCTGAATCTATACGGGCCGCAGGGAATTGGCAGGAGATTTCTGGCCGAGCACGCCGCCAAGCGCCATCATGTCAATTTGATTTATGTACATGTCAACAAGCTGGTCACGCTGCCGCTTGCCGAGCTTATCCGCATGCTGGATAAGGTCTATGTGGAGGTTCTGCTGACCGGGGCGGTTCCCTGCTTTAACCATACCGGAAATGAAGAGACAACGGATGGGGAATCCAAAGTTCATGCTGCCGATGTGCGTCCTGAGGCAGTGGCCGAGTATATCGCCAAAGAGTTTACTTTCTGTGTCTGGATCTCGGATGAGAAAGAAGACCTGATCAGTCGCTACGCCATCAATCTGCTGCGTGTGGAGCTTGCACCACTGACGATTGGTGAGCGCATTGCTCTCTGGAACAGCTATAAAACCCAGTTTCCGGTTGAGGATACCTTTGACGCGGTGCTGTGTGCTAACAAATACATTCTTACTCCCAAGGCAATCCGCCACGTGCTGCATACGGCACAGGCACTTGCCCTTAGCGAGGGGCGGGAGAAACTGTGCACCGAGGATATCCACCGGGGCATCGGGCAGAACACGGTCAACCAGCTCGGTCAGCATGCCACGCGCATCAACGCGGTATTCCACTGGGAGGATCTGGTGGTGGACGCCGATCAGAAGCGGCAGATGCAGATGATCTGCAATCAGGTGCGCTATCGCAATGTCGTGGGCGAAGAATGGGGCTTTCACCGCAAGACCCCGTACGGGCGGGGGCTGTGCGCCCTGTTTTACGGTTCGCCCGGCACAGGCAAGACCATGGCCGTGCAGGTGATGGCCAATGAGCTGGGCATGGATCTTTATCGCATCGACCTTTCCCAAATGGTCAGCAAATACATCGGCGAAACGCAAAAAAACATCGCCACGCTCTTCCGCAAGGCGAAGGACATCAACGCGGTGTTGTTCTTTGACGAGGCTGATGCGTTTTTCTCCAAGCGGTCGGAGGTCAAGGATTCCAACGACAAATACGCCAACGCCGATACGGCGTTTTTGCTGCAGAAACTGGAGGATTACGAGGGCATCACGATTCTCGCCACCAACTATGTCAACAATATTGATGACGCGTTCAAGCGTCGCATCAAATTTATGATCAATTTTGTGTTTCCGACACCCGATGTCCGGTTGTCGCTGTGGAAGAAGATTCTGCCCTCGGATACGCGGTTAGACGAGGACATCGATTTTGAATTTTTTGCAGAGAATTTTGAGTTGTCGGGCAGCAACATCAAGGAAATCCTGACCAACGCGGCTTATCTCGCCGCTTCGGAGCATGGAGGACTCAAAAACCGTCATATTGTGGAGGCGGTACGGCTGAATTTTTCCAAATACGGTAAGATTCTGACCACTGAGGATTTCGGGTATCTGGCGCAATAACATGACCCTTCTTCCACTCAAGGGCAGACAGGCATAGCAGTGACCGGACATGAAGGGTAACCGGTATTTTCGTAAGGTAAGCACTTTGGATTATTAGAAAGGATTTGTGTGAATATGGCTGAAAATTGGGAATACGCGTTTCTGAAAGTGATCGGGGAGGCCCTCGAGGAAGTCTCCAACGGCGTACAGCTCAGCGGGGATGAAGACAAGCCCGTGTTGGCTGTACATATGCCTATGCTGTCTGACCAGACGCTGAATCTGCCTCTGGAGATCAGTGTCGAGCATATTTTGCCCTCTACGTCGCAGATACAGATG
>JAEZJA010000033.1 GCA_023415895.1 Bacillota bacterium | reverse complement strand
CCGAATGGGATGCCACTGTTGTCAAGAAGTGCTCGCCAAAAGCAATGTACAAGATTGAGCAGTCAAATACCTGATTGTAATAAGACGTTAAAAAGGGGCTGTTGAAAAACAGCCCCTTTTCTATTCTTCGTATATGCATAAGGAGGTCGACACAGGCCATTTGCCTCTTGCCATTTTTGAAGTGCGTATTCTGACAACCAAAGTTTTTTGCATTTGGTTTGTTCTTCACAGTGATCTCGTAAAGATATCGCTTTTTTCCAAAAGCTCCTCAACCGTATCAAATCCCAGGCGATGGAGCAATTCAATGACATACGGATTATCGATGGGCGTGGGATACGCTGCTTGCTCTCCATACCGGAAGACGTTTTCACGCCCCTCCTCCCTTGGGATCAATGCCTTGGGGCCGCCGACGCAGCCACCCACACAGCCCATCCCTTCAAGAAAATTGGCTGTGATCTTACCTGCCAGCACGTCGTTCAGCATAGTCTTACAGTCGCGCACGCCGTCTGCCTGCGCAGCATGCACCGTGATGTGGCGATCGGGATTGAGGCGTTTCACCGTGCTGGCCACTGCCTCGCTGACGCCGCCCGTCGTCGCATAAATTCTCCCCGCCCGTGAGGAATGATCACGCTCATCCTCCTTCAATGTGGAGGGATCAATATTCGCAAAATCAAAAACATCCTGCATTTCCTGAAAGGTCAGTACAAAATCCGTCGAGTCACCGACATCCTCTTCTCTTGCCTCCGCCTTTTTTGCAATACAAGGGCCGATGAAAACGGTCAAGGCCTCGGGGTGCAGTTTCTTGATGGAGCGTCCACAGGCCACCATGGGGGATACGGCGGCGGGTACGTGGGGGATGAGTTCGTGATACACACGACGAATCATGGCGATCCACAGAGGACAGCAGCAGCTCGTCAGTTGGTAATCCTGTTCCTTGACAATGTTTTTGTCAAATTCCAGCGCCTCTTTGAGCGTCAGGATATCGGCAAAGAGGGCCACCTCCACCATGCCCGTAAAGCCGAGCTGCTTGAAGGCTGTACGCAACTTTCCTGGCGTGACCTCGTCGCTGAACTGATCGATGAAGGCGGGCGCGATCATGGCGTAGACAGGGACCTTGGCCTCATGCACGGCTTTGAGAGCGGGTAGGATATCCTTGCTGTCGGTCAGCTTCGTCACACGGCAGCCTTCCAGACAAACGGCACACCCCACACACAAATCCTTCTTTACCTGCATGTTCCCCTTGTCGTCTTTATACAGCGCGTCGAATACACAGCGCCCGGCACACGCCGCTTTGTTGCTGTCGGAGCAATCACAGTCGGCGATGCGGATGATGGGGGCATATTGGCGCGGGTTGAGCAGGCAGTCCAACTGATGAGGATCATACTCCTCCTTTTCCAGTTGTGTCAGCTCATCCTCCAGTCGATGGTCGACAGAGGCCTTCACCAGCCGGTCAACCAATACGGTAAACGGTGTCAATCACGATTCCTCCCTGTCGTTTGTGTTGCTCCTGCCTTTCGAATTTCAGCAATAGCCCTTGACAGCACACGCTGCCGCGGTTTAGACTTGTAGATACATAAACAGAACTCTTCAAAGAAAGACGGGATTTCATGGAACTGCCTATACAGATTGCCCTTCTGACAGTCGGTGTATTCATCCTGATACTCCAGCTAGTCCATCTTTTTCGAAAACCGACGGCGCCGCGGGAGCTGACCGAGCTGAAAGGTAAGCAGGAGGACGAGTTTGCACGCAGCCGTCAGGAAAATGCCATGCAGCTCGAGCGTTTTGCCAAACGCCTGAACGACGAATTTGCCGTCAGTCGTCAGGAAAACGCCGCCGCTTTGCGCGAGATTAATGAAAAGATTCTGCGCATACAGGATTTGAACGCCACCCAAAGCGAAAAGCTCAATGCCACGCTGCTGCGCCTGCAGGAGCTCAACGCCGTGCAAAGCCAGCGGCTCAACCAGACGCTGGCCGAAACCGTGAGCAAGCTGCAGGAAAGCAATGAGAAAAAACTCGATCAGATGCGTCAAACGGTTGACGAAAAGCTGACCAGCACGCTGACACAGCGGCTGGACAGCAGCTTTAAGATTGTGGGCGAACAGCTCAAGGATGTCCATAAATCGCTTGGTGAAATGAAGGAGCTGGCGGGAGGCGTCAGTGACCTGCAGCGCGTGCTGACCAACGTCAAGGCACGCGGCACCTGGGCGGAAGTGCAGCTGGGCAATATTCTCGAGCAGACGCTGACCAATGATCAGTATGAACGCAACGTCTCCACCAAAAGCAACGGCGAGATGGTGGAATTCGCCATCCGTATTCCCTCACGCGACGACAGCAGCAGTTTTGTCTGGCTGCCCATCGATTCGAAGTTTCCTCAAGAGGATTATGTGCGGCTGTGTGATGCGGCCGAACGAGCGGACAAGGCCAGCGTAGAAGAAGCAACCAAAGCGCTCGAGCGGCGTATTAAGGAGGAAGCGGCAACCATCGCGCGGCTGTACATCAATGTGCCGCGAACAACCGATTTTGCCATTCTCTTTCTTCCCACGGAAGGATTGTATGCCGAGATTCTTCGCCGTCCCGGCCTTGCGGAGGAATTACAAAATAAATATCGTGTCATGGTCTGCGGCCCATCGACCATCACCGCCTTTTTGAACACGCTGCGTATGGGCTTTCGCACCATTGCGCTGGACAAGCGTGCCGCTGAGGTGTGGAAGGTGTTGGGTGCTGCCAAAACACAATACGACCTGTTTGAGGGCATTCTGGCCAAGGTGCGCAAAAAAATCGATGAGGCGGGCAACTCACTGGACGAAGCGCAGAGCCGCAACCGCATCATCAAGAAAAACCTCAAAAGCGTGGAGCAACTGGAGCCCTCCGAGGCCGAACAGCTGCTGCAGCTGGGCAGCGACAGCGTGGAGTAGTATCTTGTTTCACATGATAAAGTGATTTGCCCTGTATTGTTTATCATTTATGCGTGAATGAATAATTTGCTATTGACATTTATTAACATATAATGTAACATATTGACAACGGCTTATTTTGAGATATTTATGAATATATGAATATATGAATATACTAAAATAAGATCCCTATACTATATACAAAATATAATTAAAGAAAGTGGGATAATCAATGGGTGTCAGAGCATTAAAGATTACTGCCATGTTTATTTTACTATCTTTATCACTTTACGGGATTCGTGTTCATACTGAAAACGCTGAAAAAATAATTGCCGTTCAGGAAATTCAA
>JAEZJA010000023.1 GCA_023415895.1 Bacillota bacterium | reverse complement strand
GTCATATACTTTGACTAAGAATACAGTATGATATTTTTAAACGTGGCAGGAATGAGGATTTGGCAACATGTTCGGATATGTGCGTGCATTCAAGCCGGAATTGAAAATGGCCGAGTACGAGCACTATCAGGCGGTGTATTGCTCCCTGTGCAAGCAGCTGGGCAAGCGCTACGGGGTTATGGCGCGCATGACGCTGAGCTATGATTTCACCTTTTTGGCGATCTTCCTCATGGCAATGGACGACAAGTGCACTGGCTTTAAAAAAGGCCGGTGTGCCTTCAATCCGCTGAAAAAGCGCACCTGCTGCTGTGATAATGAGTCAATTGCCTATGCCGCCGATATGGCCACGCTGCTAACCTATCATAAAGTCAAAGATAACATTGCCGACAAGAGTTTCTTTCGTTCTATTCCCGGAAGGCTGCTTCTGCCGTTTGCCGCTCACGCCCGTCGCAAGGCGGCCAAGCTTTATCCTGAGCTGGATGCAATGATTAGCACGTGTATGAGCCGCCAAACGGCGCTGGAAAAGGATTCTGTCGCCTCGATTGACGCGGCAGCCGATTCAACGGCGACCATTCTTCAAACCCTGCTGAGTGAACGAGCAGGGGACAATACCGACAAACGCGTTTATGAACGCTTGGGGTATTGCCTCGGCCGCTGGATTTATTTAATGGACGCCGTAGACGACCTGGAGGAAGACCTTGAACAGGGCAGTTATAATCCGTATGTGATTTCTGCAGGTCTTAAAAAGGGACAGACCAAGGAGTTAGAAGTGACAAGGCAATATGCTTTACAGTCTCTCAACGCCTGTCTGGCCGAATGCGCCGCGGCATATAATCTTCTGACAGTCCGAAGATTTGACGGTATTCTGCGCAATATAGTAGAGCTGGGACTGCCGGCCATCCAAAAACAGGTTTTGACAAAAAAGGGGTAAAGACATGAGTGTAAACGATCCATATGCCGTACTGGGTGTCAGCCCCAGCGCGACGGATGATGAAATTAAAGCCGCCTATCGCGAGATGGCCCGCAAGTACCATCCGGACAACTATGCCAACAATCCCCTGTCCGACCTGGCACAGGAAAAGATGCAGGAGATCAACGAAGCCTACGACAGCATTGTGCGTATGCGCAAGCAGGGAGGGGGAGCCTCCGGACAAACGTCCTACGCTCGTTCTTCAGGCGGCAGTTCGCGCTTTTCCGACATTCGTGCCATGATCCAATCGGGGCGCGTTCTGGATGCCGAAATGCTGCTCGACGGCATCCCCACATCCTCGCGTGATGCCGAATGGTATTTTCTCAAGGGCAGTGTGCTGTATAAAAAAGGCTGGCTGGAGGATGCGTACGGGCACTTTAATACCGCCTGCCGCATGGATCCCTCCAACATGGAATACCGGACTGCGATGAACCGCATGAACACGCAAAGACAAACGGGTGGATACCGTACCAGCGGCGGAAACGTCTATGGCGGCGGCTGCAATGGCTGTGATATTTGCACTAACCTGATTTGTGCCGATTGCTGCTGTGAATGCATGGGCGGCGACCTGATACCCTGCTGTTAGAAAACGGGAGGAATGCGGTAATGAAGCAAAGCGGCAAGGTCGCGTTGGGCGGCATACTGGGGGCATTATCCCTCGTGTGCATGCTGCTGACGCTTTTTCCCTTCGGAACCTATGCGCTTCCGGCCATCGCGGGTGCCGTGTTGATCCCCGTTGTCATTGAGGCGGGCGTCGGCACCGCCTGGATGGTTTACGGCGCCGTGGCGCTGCTGTCACTGATTATTACACCGGATATGGAAGCAAAAGTGTTGTTTGTTACCTTTTTCGGGTATTATCCCGTCTTAAAAAGCCAGCTTGAACGCATGAAGAAGTACTGGATCGAATGGCTGATCAAGCTGGGCGTTTTCAATGTGACAATGGTTGCTTCGTACCTCCTGATGCTGTTCGTATTCGGGCTGGAAACGGATACGTTTGAGATTGCCGGCTTCAATCTACCTCTTGTTTTTCTGTTGGTCGGCAACGTGATTTTTGTCATATATGACTTGGCTCTCACCAATGTGATCTCGGGATATTTTCGCTCTATCCATCCCCGTATTCTGCGTGTGATCCCTCGTAATTGGCGTTAGCCGCTATTGTGTGCAACCGCATGACGAATAGGTGTTGCAACAACTGTTAAATTAAGGTATAATAGAGTGAAATAACCACATAGTGAGGTGCGATATGAAAAAATGCCCGTCTTGTGCCGCAGACAATGAAGACAGCAGCCGGTTTTGTATCCGCTGCGGATATTCCCTCGATCCTGTGCCAACCCAGCCGCCCGTTGAACAGAACTCATGGTATGGCAACGCCTCTATGCCACCAAATCCCTATGCTCCTCCTCCGAGTCCTTATACATACGCATACGCATACGCACCAAACGGGGAATCGGCTGCTCAGAAGATCAAGGAACTGTTTTCTTCCTCTTTGTCGTTGACTCTGATTATTTTATGGTTTGTGTTGCTTGCTCTCAATATCGTATCAGGGATCAGCAATATGAGTATTCATACCGGTGCTTCGTCAGTGCTGGTGTCGGGCAGTGTAACCATTCTGATCGACGTGGTTACGTCACTTTTATTTGGTATCGGGCTGGTAATGCTCTATCGTTCATCGCGTGACAGCCTAAACAGTCACCAGCCTAT
>JAEZJA010000021.1 GCA_023415895.1 Bacillota bacterium | reverse complement strand
GGCTACGACAACACTGAATTCGGTATCGACTACAAAGGCTGCGCGGTGCTTGTGGCTTACGACAAGCAGTCGCCCGACATTGCCAGGGGCGTGGATCGCAGCCCTGAAGAGCGCCTGAACCAGGGTGCGGGTGATCAGGGTCTGATGTTCGGGTTCGCCTGCGATGAAACGCCCGAACTCATGCCGCTTCCCATTTCTTTGGCACACAAGCTTGCCAAGCAACTCACCGATGTTCGAAAAAGCGGTCTTCTTCCCTACCTTCGTCCCGATGGCAAAACCCAAGTCACGGTGGAATACGATGGTAATAAACCGGTTCGTGTCGATGCGGTGGTGGTCTCCTCTCAACACAGCGAAGATGTGCAGCTGAGTACGATCCGCGCCGATGTCATTGAGCACGTTATCCGCCCCATCATTCCAGCAGAACTCCTGGATGAGCAAACAAAAATCTTTGTCAACCCGACCGGGCGCTTTGTGGTCGGAGGCCCTCAGGGTGACAGCGGTCTGACCGGTCGCAAAATTATCGTAGATACCTACGGTGGTTATGCGCGGCACGGCGGCGGCGCCTTTTCGGGAAAAGACCCGACCAAGGTTGACCGCTCGGCCTGCTACATGGCACGCTATGCGGCAAAGAACGTGGTGGCTGCGGGTTTAGCCAAACGCTGTGAGCTGCAGCTGGCCTACGCCATCGGCGTTGCCCACCCTGTCTCCATTCTGGTGGACACCGAGGGAACGGGCATTGTATCCGATGACAAACTGGCGCAAGCCGTTTCAACCGTCTTTGATTTTCGTCCTGCCGCCATCATTGACGCGCTCGACCTGCGCCGTCCCATTTTCCGTCCGTTGGCCGCCTACGGTCATATTGGCCGGGAAGATCTCGGCGTGGCCTGGGAGAAAACCGACCGTGCCCAGGCGCTCCGGCAGGTTCTCGGTTTGTAATTCCATCATCAATCTCTTTTCCCGGCGGTGTCCGTGTGCAAACCCATCCTAAAGCGAAAGGGAGGAATTGGCTGTGAAGCAAAAAACACTTCGGCGAATTTTAGTCTGCTGGTGTCTTTTCATTGGCCTCGGTGCTGTTTTGGGAGCGACCGGCATGTTAGTTGACCCCAGCGGCAAAGCCATGCGCATGGATGTTCTGCTCCCCTATTTTCAGGTGCTGCCGTTTGCGCAGCAGCTCTTTCAGAATTATGTCTTCCCGGGGGTGGCTCTGCTGGTTGTCAACGGGCTGACCCAACTGACAACCGCGGTCTTTCTCTTTCGAAACTCGCCCTTCGCAAGCCGACTGGGCATCGGCTGCGGCGTGATCCTTATGCTGTGGATCTGCATTCAGTTTGTCGCATTCCCGTTAAACTTCCTGTCCCCCCTCTACTTTGTGTTCGGCTTGCTGGAAGCCTTAACGGGCTGGCGGCTGTACATACAGGAGAAACGGACATGAAAACATTGGTGGTGTACTTTTCCCGTAAAGGGTCTGTCCGCCGCGTGGCAGAGCAGACTGCACAACAGCTGGATGCTGCACTTTACGAAGTTAAAACAAGTGAACGCACGTCGGGATTTTTCGGTTTCTGGTGGTGCGGCCGTTTTGGTATGCATCGATGGGGAATGCCCATCCAACCGCTGTCAACCGACCTCACGCAGTACGACAAAGTCATAATCTGTTCGCCAATCTGGGTATTAAGTATCTGTGCCCCCATTCGATCATTTCTGGAACTGGCACACGGCCAGATCAAAGCCGTTGACTATATCCTCGTACATTTCAGCTTCCCCATGCGCTATCCGGGCACGCTCCAAGCCATGGATTCGCTGCTCGGCGTACAGCATGGCCGCTGCACAAGCATTGTCTGTCAGCGTGGTAAGTGTCTGGCAAGACGGGAATTCCTTTAGATTTATGACTGCAATTGATCGATATCTTTCTCTCCTAGTTTTGGGGGATCGCCGGGCTGTGGTGCAAAGCATACGTTTTGCACCGCAGCCCGGCTGATATCAGAAGGCAGTGTGGGGGACGCCGCCTCTTGATCTGTCTCAGGCATGGTCATCTCGGTGATATTGCGCCAGAAACGCTTGGGCATGTGCTGGCGGCGCAGCTGGGGGTTGATGCGCTCTTTGATCGCAATGGTGTCGTAAAATCGTTTCCACAGACGGCGATAATCCCACTCGTCATCGGCAAGCGACGGCAGCTCCATATCCGCCGTCGAGGTCAGAAACCACCCTTGGGGTGTGGATACTCCTGCACTCTGCCGGTCGGTATCGTGAATGATAAAGGGGTGGGTCTGAAAGCGGTCGACAAAAAAAGGCATCATCAGGGGAATCACCTCATTGTCGGGTTGGATTTTTGCGTAATATACCCCGCCCTCCATGCGCGAAAACCGCACAAACTCGATCAGCTGTGAGGATTCCTTGCCCACCAAGGACGCAAGCTTATCCATGGCCATCACGCGCTCATCCGTCAGATGCTGATGAACAGCGTGTCCGAGATGCATCCCTAAACGAATATACTGATAAATGATGTCCCCTTTGTCCGGTTGACAGGACAGAAACCCTGTCCAAATCCGCTCGTAGACATCCCCGCCGATTGTCTTCTCGATACCGGCAATTACACGCTCGGCTTTGCTGTCATCGGTTGTGATGGTTTCGTATTCCACGCCGAGCAATCGCTGATGCTGAGCGCCCACAACCGATACCGGCATAGGCTTGCGACGATAAGACTCAAAAATAGCGGTCAGCAGTCCCTCAAAGCTGTCATCATATTGAAGTACAATCCCGCCTGTCAACCGGCTGTATTCGGCCATACAAGCTCGCCTCCCGAAATTGGTGCGGACAACGCCGGTGCCGCAGGCGAGGCAAACAGAGACAGCTGCTCCGTCTGAGGCAAAAACGGCTCATCGCGCGGATTGCGGCGGGTATCCGCCACAAGATTCTGATAAATAAACGAAGGTGTGAATTGGACGCCGGGATAAAGCTTGCCCTTGCAGGTCACAAAATACACCGCGCGTTTCATCACGACTCCCATTTTTTTGAGATCATCAAACGTCAGAGCCCCGGCGCGTCGGGCGGTCAAAATGCGCCCGGCCGATTTTGGGCCGATGCCCGGCACGCGCAGCAGCAATTCCTTGTCTGCGCGGTTGACTTCGACCGGAAAGCTGGAGAGATGCCCCACTGCCCAATGGCACTTGGGGTCGAGTAGCGGATCCAGAGTGGGCTGCGCGTCGCTGAGCAGCTCCTCTGCCTGAAACCCATAAAAACGCAGCAGCCAGTCGGCCTGATACAGCCGGTGCTCCCGCAGCAGAGGTACGGGTTGATTTTTGGGAAGCAGCGCATGCGTGCCCACAGGAATATACGCCGAATAAAAGACGCGCTTGAGAGAATACCTTTTGTATAAGCTTTGGCTGAGACGCAGAATCTGCCAATCCGTGTCGGGAGTCGCCCCGATGATCAACTGCGTACTCTGACCGGCCGGCGCAAAGGTCGGCGCATGACGGTAAACCGCCAGCTCCTGTTTGTTTTGCGACAAGGTGTCGCGGATAGCACCCATGGGCCGAAGAATAGACTCCTTGGGTTTATCCGGTGCCAGCAGATGCAGGCTTTTTTCGCTGGGCAATTCAATGTTGACGCTCAACCGATCGCAAAGGAGCCCCAGTTTGGTCACAAGCTCAGGGGAGCAGCCGGGAATGGCTTTGGCATGGATATAGCCGTTGAACCGGTGCTCGTGACGCAGCAGCTCCAAGGTTCGACACATGCGCTCCATGGATGCATCCGCGCTCTGCAGCACCCCCGAACTCAAAAACAGCCCCTCAATATAATTGCGCTTATAAAACTCCATCGTCAGGCTGGCCAGCTCCTCGGGAGTGAAGGCCGCGCGAGGCACGTCGTTGGAGCAACGGTTGACACAATACTGACAGTCATAGGTGCAGTAATTGGTCATCAAAACTTTTAACAGCGATATGCAGCGCCCGTCGGCGGCAAAACTGTGGCAAATCCCCGGCGCACAGGTGCTGCCAATTGCCCCCTTGACGCCTCCGCGGCTGGAACCGCTTGACGTGCAGGCCACATCGTATTTTGCAGAATCGGTCAAGATGCTGAGCTTTTCCATCAGATCCATTGGCTGACCCTCTCTCATGAGATTAGCATTAGTATAGAACAAAGTTTCGAGAATGTCAAACATATGTTCTTACATCCTCTAATTTTTTTGTTTTGACAGAACAATGGCCATCGTTTGGTACTAAATATTATAATTATACCAACCGTATACAGCCCTTGCTTTGCCCTCGGTTTTGCCGTATAATTAAAGATGTTCCGTGTGTTTACAAACTTGCTATCCAAAAAAGATACGATTACGCGACCTGGCCCGCTCTTCTCCTTCTCCCGCGAGCATCATTTTCTGCTTGTTCCCCGTAGAACCTATTGCGGATATCGCTTCATTGCTTTCTATTCTGTAATTGTAGGTGATACAATGTCGATTCGCTGCAGATGTGCTCAGGCAGTCATTTTATCTCCCAATCAAGTTCCATCACAGCGGGAAACAACAAGCGGCGTGCGTGTTATCCCCCCGAATGATGACAAGCTGAATTATCATGGGCGCTGGGATATTCACTCGACAGCAGCCGTCGCATACTGGTGTCGTGCTTATGTGAGCCTTACCTTTACGGGAAGCACCTTTCAGCTCAACCTCGGCTCCCATCCTAGTGTTTCCAGCTTTCAACTTTGTATTACCATGGATGGCTCTGAGCAACACCTCACGGTGATGGTTGGGGAAAGCATAGTCTACCCCCATCTCCAGCCGGGTACCCATACCATCACAATTATGAATGTACACCACAGCGAGCCGCTCATCTTCACAGACATAGGGGTCAGTGCCGACAGTATTGTAAGCAAGCCTAAAGACAAACCTGTTGAGATTCAATTTATCGGCGATATGCTGACAGCCATGGATACCAGTTATTCCACAAGCATTTGTGGTTCTCTCGACTGTGAACACACAACGATTGCCCGCGGTTCCATTGCCCTGCGCAACGGTTGGGGAGGCTATAAGCTCCCCTCAGGCCAGCAAAGCCACATCGGCATGGAAAAAGCCTATTTTCATCTGGAAGGCGTCAGTCAAAGTGCTCCCTACACCCCAGCCTCGTATGCATATGAGCATCCTAACGCCATCCTCGTGAACATCGGAACAAACGACTGGCTGATCAATCGGCAAAATTGCACTTTGTTCATTGAATCCTACCAGATGTTTATCCGCAATCTTCGCACGCTCTACCCGTGCGTACCCTTTTATTTGATTCTTCCCTTCGCCGACAACGCTCTTGGTCTTCGCCTTTCAGCGATTACGGCCGCCGCAAAGTCCTCGCTTTTTGACAAAAACATCCGGTTTGTAGATACGCGCTCATGGGGCGTTGAAATTGGCATCGACCGTATGCATCCCACTGTTGCTGGCTTTGAAACCGCCTCCGTGAGGCTGTGTTCCCTTCTGCGAGAGGGCATGTGATTCCACCAGCTTCCAATACAACAAAACAGCCTATTCGGAACGGACGAGCACGTTCCGAATAGGCTGTTTTGTTTTTTGCCCTTATCCCTGGGATTCCTGGAGGGTTACCTGTACTGAGAAGTTGTTTTTTTCACCTGTGCGTGTGTTCACACGCATCAGATTGATGGTAATGGTGTCCCCAACCTTATGCTTAGCCAGCTCACTGCGAAGCATGGCATAATTGGTGACTTTTGTGCCTTCGACACCCACAATGATATCGCCCACGGCCGCGTTGGTGCCGCTGAAGCAAGAATTCGAGCTAATCTCGCTGATGCGGAATCCTTCGTAACCGCTTTGTGTGATCGTCACGCCCTTGATGCCCAGCTGAACACGTCCTTTGACATAGCCATAGGCCACCAAATCGTCAATGATCGTCTTGGCTTCATTAATCGGGATGGAAAAGCCCAATCCCTCATAGCCGCTTGCCACAATTTTCGCCGAGTTGATTCCCACAACCTTACCCTGGGAATTGAGCAGAGGTCCTCCAGAGTTGCCGGGGTTGATGGCGGCATCCACTTGCAGGCATTTGATCGCATAGCCCGTATCTTCATACACATCCCGCGCAAGACCGGACACAATGCCCTGTGTCGTTGTCCAGTTAAGTCCGCCAGCGTTGCCGATGGCTACGATCTTGTCGCCCAACTTGAGGTTGGCAGAATCGCCAAATTCAGCCGCGTTCAAGCCCGAAGCATAAATCTTGATGACCGCAAGGTCGGTCGACTGGTCGGCGCCCACGACTTCGGCCCCTTTATACTCCGTTCCGTCATACGTTTTTACATCCACACGGTCATACTTTTCACCGGTGTTTTCATTGACAACCACATGCCAGTTGGTAATGATATAGCCGTCGGCTGTCATAATAATCCCGGTTGCCGCACCCGCTTCGGTTAGCTGGTCATCGTTTCCAAACTGGAAGTTTCCAAAGTTGGAAGCCGATTTCGTATAGGTGGTGATAACAACGGTGGAATCCAGATTCAAGGCCACAATGGACGCTGTGGTCAGGTTGCCCGCATCCTCATCCTCAGCCTCAATCTGTAATGTCGGTGCGTTGGAATTGGATGTGGGGCCAGAGGTCGTCTGCGAAGACGTGCCGCCGTTGGGCAGTGCCCCCTTATTGTTAATGGCCATTGCCAACAGCACGGACAGCGTCACAATCGCTGCCGCACAGACAACTCCCAGCGTGGCGATCGCAATCGCGGCACCTTTCTTTTTCTTTTTTGGCGGTTTGGGGGGCTGCACAGGCGGCTGAGCAGGACGCTGGTTCTGCGCACGCTGCCACGCATACGGATCATACCCACCCTGGGGCTGATAGCTGTTTTGTACCGGATACCCATTTTGCTGGGAAGGATACGGTTGCTGATAATTGTTCGTGCTGTTTGGAACCGGGTTGCCAGAATTCACGCCGTAATGATAGGTGCTCCCGGTATTGCCTGTTTGGTAGGGAGGTTGTTGGCTTGCTCCGGTGCTGTTCCAGGAGGTGGGATTGGATACCGATGGACTGGTGTACCACCCGGCGGATGGTTCCGAAGTGGGTGGCGCGGCCGGTTCCTCCGAAGAAGGCTGAGAAAAGCTCTCTTTCTTTTCCAAAGCCTCTGTCGGTGTCTCGTGCTCCTCTCGGTCAGATTCCGAGGGCACAAAACTTTGATCCTGTTTTTCATCTGTGAGCGGGGTGTCCTTGTTCTCGGGTGTCGTGTTGTTTTCATCAAACCAGTTCGACATCGTATCATCAGTCCTTTCGACTCTGTGTTCTGATTTTGAGCTTGCTTCTAGTTTAACTTTATTATGTGTATAATTCTTGAAGAAAAAAACGATAAATCATAAACAAATTGTTTGGATTTTGTTACAAAGCGGACGAACGCTTTCCGCTTTCATATTCGGGAAGCCAGAACTCAAACTCGGTATATTCGCCTTCCACCGATCGAACGACAATTTCGCCATGATGGAAGTTGATCACCGTTTTAACAATATACAGGCCTAGACCCATGCCGTTCTTATCCAGACTTCGCGACTTATCGCTTTTGTAAAAGCGTTCAAAAATATGCGGCATTTCCTCGGCGGGAATACCCATTCCGGTGTTGCGAATCCTGCAGTATACACGATTGTCCTTGTGAAGTACGTGCAGGGTCAAGGTGCCACCCTCGTTGATAAACTTGATGGCATTGTCCACCAGATTGTAAATCACCTGCCCCATTAGGTCATAATCGGCATAAACCTCCGCCCGCTCACTGTCTTCGAGTCCATTAACCGCGATATTCTTACTGTCCACCCGCTGTTCGAGCGTGATCAGCACGCTGCAGAGCTGCTCTGTAAGATCGAACTGCACGGGATTGAGATGCAGTTCGCCGTTATCAATACGGGACAGATCGAGCATGGACTTCACCAAACGTGACAACCTCTTGACCTCATCCGAAACAATCTTAAGGTAATAATTGCGTTTGTCATCGGAAATCGTGCCATCCAAAATGCCGTCAATAAACCCAGCGATGGTGGTCATGGGCGTTTTCAGCTCATGAGACACATTGGCAACGAAGCTGCGCCGCATTCCCTCCACGGAAGACAGTGATACAGCCATGTTGTTGAGCGAAGAGGCCAGTTGGGCAACCTCATCCCGTCCCTGCACATGAATACGGGCACTGAAATCGCCCATACCAAAGCTGCGGGCCGCGGAAGCCATCTGGCGGAGAGGGCGAACCATGCGGTAAGTCATCAGATAGAGCACAATAAAGGTTAAGGTCAGCGTTCCGAGAGCCGAAAGAACGAATACCTGCAAATTGTTTTTTAAATATTCACTAAGCGCACTGGCCGAGGTGGAACCAAACAGATAGCCAATACACGACTGTCCGTTCTCCACCCAAATGGGAACCCCCACCGTGTATTGACGGCTGGAATAAACCCCATCCAGCTTACCCACTTCCATATAGTCACTGCCGTTGAGTTTGGACTGAACGGAATGGGGCAGCTGCGCACCGTTTAATACCCCTTTGGCGTTGTCCGAATTGATGATGACATCGCCTTGGTTGTTGACAATAAAAAGAAAGGAGTCAATCGAGCTTGCCATCAAATTCATATAGGGAAGAATCGAGGAGCCCGAAAGCGAGTAGCTGCCGCTGAGAAAATAATTTTGTTCGGCAATCACCGCTGTGATTTTTGCTAGCGAGTCGGCGTTCTCCTCAAGCATGCGCTGCTTTTCGGATACCCAGTAGCGGGTGGAAAAGAACATCTGCATTCCGCCCATCGCTATAAAACTGATCACAATGACCATGGAAACAACCGAAAAATACTTAGCAAAAATGCTCTTGAACATAGTCTCACCTCACAGCAGCCTGTTGCCGGAGCATGCACGCGAACGGAGTGCACTGGTCAGGCGTGTGCCTCGCCCTGCTGATGCTCTTTGTCATGTACTTCAAATTTATACCCTACACCCCACACGGTCTTGAGCGTCCACTGGCCGGAGATTCCGTCCAGTTTTTCGCGCAGACGTTTGACGTGAACATCCACGGTGCGGCTGTCCCCGTAGTATTCAAAACCCCACACTTCGTCCAGCAGCTGATCCCGTGTATACACGCGGTTGGGGTTACTCGCCAAATGGTAAATGAGCTCCATTTCCTTGGGCGGGGTATCAATCTGCTTGCCGCGCACACGCAGCTCATAGTTTTCCATGTTGATGTACAGATTATCGTACTGCACAACCTTTTCCTGCTGCTGGGTCTTGCCGCTGCGGCGAAGAACGGCCTTGACACGCGCTATAACCTCTTTGGCTTCGAACGGTTTGACCACATAATCATCCGCGCCCAGCTCCAACCCAAGGATTTTATCGAACACTTCGCCCTTCGCTGTCAACATAATAATGGGGCAACTGGACTTTTTGCGGATTTCACGACACACCTGCCAGCCGTCGAGCTGAGGCATCATAATATCGAGGAGCATCAGGTCCGGCTTGACAGAATCAAAGCTTTCCAGCGCCAGCGCCCCGTTTGATGCCAATGCAACTTCAAAATCTTCTTTTTCAAGATACAACCGCAAAAGCTCACAAATGTTGCTGTCGTCATCCACGACCATAATTTTGCCGCTCGCCATATCTCCCACCTCTTTCTGATTGAAACAATCCTTCTGTTTCCTATTGTAACAAAGAAATGTGCTTGTGTATGAACAGTATTTAAAAATTTGTGTTCTTTTTGTGTCGTAGGTAACCGTATCTGCCATTTTCCTCTAACCGAAGCTCAAACGTGCATATTTTCCCTCGCTCGATTTATACTATGGTTGATTCATCCACTATTCAACGGATGATCGACCTTGACGAAGGGAACGTGAAACACGTGGAATTTAAAGGAAGCCGCACAGAAGCCAATTTGTACGCCGCCTATGCCGGCGAGAGTCAGGCGTTCACCAAATACCTGATTTATGCCAATCAGGCGCGCAAGGACGGCTATGTCCAGATCGCCGATATTTTTGATGAGACCGCACACAACGAACAGGAGCACGCCGAATTGTGGCTCAAACGCATCAAGGGCGGAAGCATTCCTTCAACAGCCGACAACCTCAAGGATGGCTCAGCAGGCGAACATTTTGAATGGACTCAGATGTACAAAGAGTTTGCCGAAACGGCACGGGAGGAAGGGTTTAAGGATATCGCGGCCACATTTGAACTGGTCGCCGGAATTGAAAAGCGCCACGAGGAACGCTACAACACGCTGACCGACAACCTGGAAAACGACAAGGTGTTTCACCGGGAGGAAAATACCCAGTGGATCTGCCTTAACTGCGGCTATGTTTATGAAGGTGCCCAGCCACCCCAAAAGTGCCCTGTCTGTCTCTATCCCCAGGCGTATTTTGCAATGCACGTTATGGATTATTAATTTAGTTTACAGGTACAATCGAGAGGAGAGGTCTTATGCCGCTAAACAGCCCCCTTGACAAGAGCAATCAAAAACAGCCCACGCGTCTTAATCCTAAGAAAAACCCGTCCAACACTCTTCAAAAACAAGGGCGGGGAAAAATTCCATCGGACACCCAGGGAAGCTATACCGGTACTCCCGAAGACGGCTTAATACCCGAACAGGATCCCGACGATTTATAAAAAACACGATGCGGCGGGTCATGCCCGCCGCATTAAATCGTCTATATAGGATTGCATGTCGTGTGATGTCCGAAATTCCTTCGCATGCGCGTTGACTTGCTCCTGCACTTCCTCCGGCAGCGAATAAAAGGAATCGTCTTTGGGCAGCAGTCCGGCATTTTCAGATAAGACCGTTGAAAACCCTTCATAATAAATCGGATCCATCCAAGTTCACCTCCCGCTTTAGTCTCTGCGAAACGCAGGCAAAAAAACAGGAAGATTCTTGGTGCGCCAATTCGGATGACTACGAATAATACCTGGATTAAAAATTACACAAGGCTTCCCCCAAGGGGTATGAATACTTATCGAAGTGTATCACAGTCTCCTTTTACTGTTCAACCGTAATCAACACCTTCACTCCATCGCGTTGGCGAGGGCAGCAAATTGCTCAAGCGTCAGTTGCTCCGCGCGCGCGCCAGGGTCTACTCCTGCCCTGTTCAGCAGCGTGGCTACCTGGGGTTTGCTCATCCCGGTACCGGTCAATGCGTTGGCCAGTGTCTTACGGCGTTGACCGAAGGCCGCGCGGATGAGGCGGAACAGTGCCTTCTCGTCATCCACCTGACAGGGTGGATGGGGGCGGATTGCCAGTCGGATAACCGCACTGTCGACGTTCGGAGCGGGCATAAAACTGCCCCGAGAAACGCCGAACAGCGTTTCGGGCTGCGCGTAATAATGCACGGCTAAGGTAATGGCGCCGCACTCGCGCGTTCCCGGCTGCGCGCAAAGCCGCTGGGCGGCCTCCTTTTGCACCATAACCGTGATGCTGTCGATGGGCAGGCGGCTTTCAAGCAGAGCCATCAGGATCGGAGACGTAATGTAATAGGGCAGATTGGCACATACGGCCACTTTCAGACCAGCAAATTCTTCCGCGATAAGACGGTGAAGGTCAAGCTTGAGCACATCTCCATGAAGAACATGGACATTGTCGTGATCGGCAAGCGTTTCGGACAAAACGGGCAGCAGCCGCTCATCCAGCTCAACCGCCGTAACCCGCGCTGCCCGCTTGGCCAGCTCGTGCGTCAGCACACCGATGCCCGGTCCGATCTCCAGTACTCCGGTTTGCTCATCCGCGCCGCAAGCCTGTGCCATGCGAGGGCAGACGGAAGGATTGATCAGGAAATTTTGCCCAAGGGCTTTGGAAAAACGAAAGCCATGGCGGTCAAGCAGCTGCCGGACCGCGCCGATATCGGTTAAATTGGTCATGCGCTTGTCTCCTGTTTCGATTTTAAATAGGGGCGCGATCAGAATTTGTCAAACGCGGCCGGCAACAGCGCCGACAGCGTGGTTTTGTGAATCACGGTTCCCTGCGCCGCCGCACAAAATACGGTCATATCCCCGAATTCGGTCAGCATCTGACGACAAAGGCCGCAGGGCGTGACGGGTGTCTCTCCTGCCGCCACCGCCAAGGCGGTAAACCGGCGTTCCCCCGCGGTAATCGCGGCGGTCAGCGCGGCGCGTTCGGCGCAAATCGTTCCTCCGAAGGAAACGTTCTCGCAATTGGCACCGAGATAGACCTTGCCCGACGCCGCAAGCAAAGCCGCGCCGACGGCAAAACCAGAATAGGGACAATACGCCCGCTCACGTGCCTCTCGTGCCTGCTGCACGAGCTTCATCATGCACCTGTCATCCTCTTGACTTGAGACTGTGAGAATTTCCATACCATTCTTCTTCCTTTTGCGATCTTTTCTGTCCCAGACGGTTGCGCCGTTCCCTCTTTTGCGTTATGATAGGACTATACACCAAGCGGCAATCGTGTCTTGCATAGGCTGTCTGCCGCGAGAAAGGATGGTCTTCCCATGAGCAGACGGGACAAAGAAAACTATTATCTCGACATTGCCCAGGCCGTATCCGGAAGAGGTACCTGCCTACGGCGCAACTTCGGGGCGATTATTGTCAAAAACGATCAAATTCTCTCCACCGGGTATACCGGCGCTCCCCGCGGCCGCAAGAACTGCACCGATCTTGGTACTTGCCTGCGCGAGCGTATGAATATCCCGCGCGGTGAACGCTATGAGCTATGCCGTTCGGTTCACGCGGAAGCCAATGCCATCATCAACGCAGCGCGCGGCGATATGATCGGTTCCACCCTGTATCTGGTGGGCATCGACGCACAGACAGGAGAGCTGGTTCAAAACGCCAATCCCTGCTCGATGTGCAAACGGCAGATCATCAACGCGGGGATCGCCCGTGTCATCATCCGCAACACGCTGAATGACTTTACTGCTGTGTATGTCCAGGACTGGATCGAGCACGATGAATCGCTGACAGGCGTTGCGGGGTATTAAACAATTGAAAAGCTTGGCCGGAACGCAGCAAACGCTTCGTTTCGGCCTTTTAATTATTTAAACTTGCGCACCTTTTTCATGCGGTTGCGGCGGCGCTGGCGGTTGTGCACGATGTTCAAGACAATATAACCGATCAACAGCAGTACGAGCACAATCACGCCGACAAGAAACCAGATGGAAGTCAGCATGGTCTTGATCTGATCCCAGACATATAAAATCTGGCTGCGCCCAATGGATTCCGCGGCGATCAGATTCACCTCCCCGATCTTCTCGTCCATATTGATATACAGTTCCACTTTTCCGCACACCTGACCCTTTTCCACCGGAGCCTCAATGCTGTCGGCCGTGAGGGTAATCACCTTACGGATCGTCTCGGGGTCGAGGTTGTTGACGACGGTCGTGGCAAAATCGGTCTCAGGAATCAAGGTCACCGTATCCTTGTTCCAAGCC
>JAEZJA010000017.1 GCA_023415895.1 Bacillota bacterium | reverse complement strand
ATGAAAACCCGCTGCCTGTGGAAAGGATTGAATGGTGATGGGCAACGCGATTCGCAAGGATATCCGGCGGCAGATTTTTCGAAACCCTCGCCGCTTTATCGCTATTTTCCTGATTGTGGCGCTCGGTGTTGCGTTTTATTCGGGTGTGCGTGCCACCAGCCCCGATATGCAGATGACGGTGGATGCCTATTTTAATGAATGCAACGCATCGGACGTCCGACTGGTGTCCACACTGGGCTTCAACGAAGCGGATGTGGCGGCTGTGCGTGAAATGGACGATGTCGCGGCATGGATGCCGACCTATTCGGTGGATGGCTTTTTGGTCAAGAACGAGACTTCGCTGCTCATCAGCTTTGAGTCGATGGACTTTGACAAGCTGGCGGCGAATGACAAGGATATACTGAATCGCCCGTCGCTGACCGAAGGGCGGTTGCCCCAGGCGGCGGATGAGTGCATCCTCGACGATTCGCTGCGCAAGATGCGGCACTATGCGCTCGGCGACACCATTACCATTGACACGCAGGGAGATGAGGAGATTACCGACAGCCTCAGCCGCCTGAGCTATACGGTTGTGGGCTTTGCCCGGTCGGTGCAGTATATCGCCTATGACAGGGGCAGTACCAAAAAAGGCAACGGCAGCATCAACGCCTTTGTGCTGCTTCCCGAGCAGAACTTCACGATGGATGTGTACACGCAGGTGTTTGTGAAGGCTGCTAATTTGCCAGCCTCCCGCTTTACACAGGCGTATGATGATGCGGCAAAGGCCTTTTGCGATAAGCTGACGGCGGTTGCCAACCGACGAGCGCCCGAGCGGCTGGAGGAGATCCGCGTCGATGCGCTGGACAAGCTGAACAAGGGGAAGCAGGAACTGGAACAAGCAAAAGCCGAGTTGACCGATGCCGAACAAAAGCTGTTGGACGGCGAGCAGAAATTGCGTGAGGGAGAACAGCAGCTGAAGGATGGTCGTGCCGAGCTGGATAACAAGATTACCGACGGGCAGCGACAGCTGGAGTCAGCCAAGGAGCCGCTGACACAGGCTGCGTCCGAATTGGAGGCAAAACAAGGCGAGCTGGATGCGGGGCGTGAAGCGCTGGAGCAGGCACAGCAGCAACTGTCGCTGACGAAAACCAATCTGGAACAGGGCGAAACCGATCTGTCCCAGCTCAACGAACAGATTGAGCAAGGCAAGGCTGCACTCTCTCAGCTGCCCGAGGGCAGTGAGCAAGCGGAGCAGATGTCGCAGCAGTTGGCTCAGATGCAGCAGATTTATACATCTAAGAGGGCTGAGCTGGACGCGGCGTGGCAGCAATACAACGCCGGGATGCAGCAGATTTCCGTGAAACAGTCCGAGCTTGAGGCCGGCGCTCTTGCCCTCGAGCAGGGACGCGCGGCGTATAACGAGAATGTGGAGCTATACGAAGCCAATCTCAGTCAACTCCAAACAGCCAAGGCGGAAGGGGAGCGTAAGCTTGCCGAGGCTCAGACCGAGCTCGACAGCAACCGTCGTACACTGGAGGACGCCCGGAAAGAATTTGAAGAAAAACACCCTGAGGCATTGCAGAAAATTGCCGATGCCGAAAAGAAATTGGCCGACAGTGAGCAGCAGCTCGCCGAGCTGGAGCAGCCCGAATGGTATGTTCTTGATCTGAATAAAAACGCCGGGTTTGCCAGCTTTAAACAGGACGCTGACCGCATCGCCGCGATCGGCCTGGTATTCCCGCTGATTTTCTTTTTGGTTGCCGCACTGGTCAGCCTGACCAATATGACCCGTATGGTGGAGGACGATCGCACCCAGATCGGGGTGCTCAAAGCGCTGGGCTACAGCCGTCTGGCGATCGTCTCGAAATATCTCGTGTATTCCGGATTGGCCACTGTGGGCGGCGCGGCGCTGGGTATCGTGGTAGGCGCGTGGCTCTTTCCGGTGGTCATCATGGATGCCTATGGCATCATGTATTCGCTGCCTGCCGTGTTGACGCCCATTAATATGGAAAGCGCCGTGCAAGCGGGGTTCGGTGCCTTGCTGTGCGCTGTTCTTCCGGCTTTTCTGGTTTGTCAGAAGGAGCTGCTCAGCACTCCGGCCTCTCTGATGCGCCCGCGTTCTCCCAAAAACGGCAAGCGCATTCTGCTCGAGCGCATATCGTTTGTGTGGAAACGCTTGAACTTTTCAAAAAAGGTCACCTGTCGCAACATTTTCCGCTATAAAAGGCGGTTGGCAATGATCGTCATCGGTGTTGCCGGTTGTACGTCGCTTGTCTTTACCGCTTTCGGCCTCAAGGATTCTATCCGATTGATGGTGCCGATCCAATACGATGAGATTCAGAAATACGATATGCTCATTTCCCTCAAGGAGGATGTGGACGTTTCAGGGCAGGAGGAACTCAAAGCTCTCCTGCAGGGCAGCGAAACGGTAGCGGCGGATATGCTTAGCCATATGGAGTATGTAGACGTTTCGGAAAATGGCAAGACCTTTTCCACCAACCTGATCGTGCCGCAGGAGGAACAGGCGTTTACGCAGTTTATCACCCTGCGTGACCGGCAGAGCGGGCGGACGTATTCACTCAGCGACGACGGCGTGGTGATCACAGAAAAGCTTTCCCGCCTCGCCAATGTGCATACAGGCGACATGGTTCACTTTCTAGACACAAACAACAAATTGGTACAAGCAAAAGTGACCGCTGTGACGGAAAACTATGTGTACCATTATATGTATATGACTCCCGCCTTGTATACGCGCCTATTCGGCAGTGAACCTGTCAGCAATGCTCTTTTTGGACAGCTGGAGGACACCTCGGAGGTGGCCGAAAATGCGCTGTCGGCAACGCTGCTCCAATGTGACAGTGTCAGCGCGGTAAGCTTCAACACCAATGTGCGGGCACGATTCGACGATATGATCAGTGCGCTCAATATTGTGGTG
>JAEZJA010000255.1 GCA_023415895.1 Bacillota bacterium | reverse complement strand
ATCCTGCGCAATACGCTTCGTTTTCCACGACAATGATGCTTGTGCGGTCATCGTAATCCTTCGTTGGCTTTCCAAATTTGAGGCTCAGGTCAATCATTGGGACGATCTTTCCGCGCATATTGATGACACCCTTCACATAGGGCGGCATTTTGGGCATATAGGTCATGGGCTGTATCCGAATAATTTCCATCACTTCACTGCTGGGGATGGCATACAATTGACTATCGACAAAGAAGGTAAGAAATTTTTGTGTTGGGACGGCTTCTGTCACCTGCTTCTTTTTGCGGGACACGCCGTTGGCTTTCTTGTTCATTGACGATCCTTCCTTTCGTAAAGGCAGGAAAACATGCCGGTTTTGTAATTCTCGCCGGTCATCGGTCCATAGGCCCCGGAAGGCAATAGACCCCTGTTATAATATATATCGGACAATCAGAAAAAAGATTTAGTCAATTCTCTGTATTTTGGCGCTTTGGTGAGCCGGACGGCACACTTTTGTGAACAAATATGCGGTAAATGGACACCTGGTGGCAACTTGACGAATACAATACCATGTGGCAGTATGAGTAGGGAACAGTATAGTTGAAAGGAAGATCATCTCATGCGAACTTTGCAGTTGGATATGCGAGGAACCGACATTATGGAAATACAGTCTCTATTGAAGAAAGCCGGGTTGTATACCGGCCCGGTTGACGGAATCTTTGGGACTGGAACCCGGCAGGCTGTCATGAAACTGCAGCAGCAGTTTGGAATTCAGCCCGACGGCATCATCGGGCCGATTACATATCGTGCACTCGAACCTCTGTTACTGGGCTATACGACCTACACAGTACAGCCGGGTGACAGTGCCACAACGGTGGCTCAAAAATTTGGCACGACGGTGACGCTGCTGAGAAGTGCCAATCCCAATGTGAATATCAATTCTTTGCTGATAGGACAAAGCCTGATCGTTCCTTATGGCATCGATGTAGTGAATACCGATACCGATTACACCTATGAGGTACTCGAGCATGATATTTTTGGTCTCAAGGCGCGGTATCCTTTCCTCGATGTGCGCTCAATCGGCAAAAGCGTGCTCGGACGCAATCTGTATGCTCTGCGCTTTGGCACAGGGCCAAACCGCGTGGCCTACAACGGTGCCCACCACGCACTCGAGTGGATCACCTCTCCTGTGCTGATGAAGTTCGTGGAGGATCTGGCCGCGGCCTACGCTTCAGGAAGAATGATCGATGGCTATGATCCCAATACGTTGTGGCAACAAAGCACCATCACGGTGATTCCCATGGTCAACCCCGACGGTATCGAGCTTGTGCTGAATGGGCTGGAGCAAAGCAACCCCTATTACGCCGATTTGATCGAATGGAACAATGGCAGCACAGATTTCTCAAAGACCTGGCAGGCCAATATCCGGGGGGTGGACCTCAACCATAATTACGATGCCAAATGGACTGAATATAAAGAGGTGGAAGCCGGACTGGGCATAACAGGCCCTGCGCCAACGCGCTACGGCGGGCCGCGTGTGGAATCCGAGCCGGAAGTGCAGGCGATGGTGGCCTTTACACAAAGAGATGACCCCGCACTGGTGTTGGCGTACCACTCACAGGGCGAGGTCATTTACTGGAATTTTGAGAATATGGCACCACCCGAGGCGCTGCCCATTGGGCAGGCTCTGGCCAAAGCGAGCGGCTATGCACTCGAGCAGGCCGGTGGGGTGGCCTCTTATGCAGGGTATAAGGACTGGGTCACCAAGCAATTCCGTATACCCGGGTATACGGTGGAAGTGGGTATCGGCAAGAACCCGCTGCCCATCTCGCAATTTGATACCATTTACAAAGACAATCTGCCGCTGCTGCTGGCGGCGGCGACACTGACTTCGAACAGACCATCGTAACAAGCGGCGGACGGACTTACTTCTGTGGGGGTGTCTGCCCGCCGTCCTGAACAGGAGCATCCCGGAGCGTATAGTTCAGAAAGTAGACATAGATATCCACAATGGCCTGATACAGCTCGGACGGGATCTCGCTGCCCGCCTGCAGCTGAGACAACAGGGTGGACAGCGAATCGTCCTGGTAGACGGGGACATGATTGAGCTCGGCAATATCGACAATACGCTGTGCCATCTCTCCCATTCCCGACGCCACAATGACCGGTGCCCCATGGGATGAATCGGGGGAATATTGCAGAGCGGCCGCGCGCGGCAGTTTTTCATATTTTGACATCGATTCCACTCCTCCATTCGGCTGTGCGCTGCAGTACCTTTTCATGGACACGGGGCGTATTGTCGGTCGAGATCTGCACCGAAGACGGTGTCAGGCCGTTGCGCGTGAAAATAGCGGTTACCGCTTTTTGTATGCTGTCAATTGATCCGCCTAACCCCGGCAGGGAAGGAGGACAGCAGAGCTGTATGTCGGCTTTGGCGTTTACAATCTCGATGATCATTTCAAAATAGCCCAGCTCGTTTATGTCGAAGGTCAGCATCAGACGGCGTAGTCGCTCCGCCGGAGGCCCTACGCTGCTCTGCTCTTGGGGCGGGTCCTTCTCAATGAAAATTTCAGAAAACAGGGAGTGTCCCTGCCACATCACAGGCAACAGCAAATGCTCATACGGCATAAAGACGCTGTTGTTGATCAGCAACGAGGAGCAGATATCGCGGTAAAGCGCCTGCGTCAGAGGCGAGGAGCTTTTCTCACAGCCGTCCGCAAGAAGGTGGAACAAGGCATCGAAAAGTGCATTTTCTTGTGTTGTGTCGGGCTTTGTCAGCAGAGCGGCAAACTGCTGTTCAAGCACCTGCAAACTTTCCGGCGCCATGCCAAGGGAATACCGGCAATACTCCGTTACGGTAATGAATTTTTGTACCAGATCCTCGCGAGACGCGGTATTCAGGCGCGCCAAGGTATGTGTGATCAGGTTGATGGTATCCCTTGCTGTGCCGGTATCCTTGGTCAGAGCGGCATATTGACGCAAAACGGGGAGGATGCTTTCTTTCATGGTGTGCAGGTTTTTCTCCAGCGCTTGGTCGGCGTTACTCGGCAGCATCTCCTCCGTCAGGGGCTGGAGCTTTTTACTGTATCCGCGCGGGAGCTGACTCAGCAGCGTATTGAGCTGGCGAATGAGTGCGTTCATGGTGTCGGGTGCGGAAAAATAGGCATCGTAGGATTTTAAAAAGCGAGCCAGATGATACCGCAGGTCACTTTCGGGGTACTTGCGCAACAATTGGCGAAGAGCGCTGAACAGGGGCGGGGAGAACTTCGTGAGGTTGTTTGCCTGATATTTCATGGCCTCGAGTATGCCGGCGGCATCCATGTCCATGGACGCCGATAGTTGCTCCATTAAAGCGGGTGTTTCACCCGCTTTTTGTGTACTCTCCATGTGATTGCGAAGAGTCATCAGAATCTTCGGGAGCGTTTCCTGAAGCGGGGGAGTATCGTGAAGCTGCTGGATGAAGGTCTGGAAGGCCGAGCTGCGGTTGAGCAACGGCCCCGAGCCGGAATGCTGCTCCTCCTGCTTGCCGCCTGCCTGAGACACGCGCGAGGGTTCCACAGCCGTTACTCCGGGAATGTCCTTGGGCATTTGACCCGATCGGTTAATCCCGGTGTTTCCGGTTACCTGATTTGTTACATGGATTGTGTCTGCCATAAACCCAACCTCGTCTTTCTCAGTGTGATCACTTGTTTCCGATATTCATAAACAGGAAAAAAGTCGGTTTGTGTTGTGCCTTGTTGAAAGGTGACGGTATAAAGAAATAATACCATATTTTCATAAAAATATGTCATTAAATAAATGAACCCGAGTCAACCGAGTATAAAGTTTATTAAACAACAGCCGATATACTTATTATAAAGTCGAAGAAGCGGGTGAAATGGGATATGGATAATACAATGGACTCAATGCTCGAAGCGTATTTGTTTGAAGCCAATGAGTTGATGGAACACCTGGATACGATTCTGATTACTTGCGAAAAGGCAAACGCATTTGATGCCGATAGCATCAATGAAATCTTTCGCATCATGCACACGATCAAAGGATCCTCCGCGATGATGCAGTTTGAGAGTCTCGCGACGACCGCGCACAAGGTGGAAGATCTCTTTTACAACATTCGCGAGAATGGGTTGGAGCAGCAGGATACGGAAGCGCTGTTTGACCTGGTGTTCCGTGCCACCGATAGCATTAAGGCGGAAATCGCCAAAGTCGAAAATGGACAACCTCTCACTTCAGATATCGGCACAATTGAGCAGGATATTAATGATTTGCTGAAAAAAATGTCATCAGAGAACGAGAATTCTTCTCAAACTGCCGTTCAGCCCGAAAAACAGGACGCGTCGGGGGAGCGTATTGCTCCCGAAACACGGCCAAGCGACTCGCAATCGGTGCTGGCAATGGAGGATCCCGCGTATCCCTATGGGGTGCGCGTGTTCTTTGATGAGGAAGCGCAGATGGAAAATCTGCGCGCGTTTATGCTGGTCAAGAATCTCACCGAAGTCTATGCGGATTTTGAGTATGCTCCCAAGGCCATTCAGGACAGCTCCGAAAGCACACCGGAAATCATAAAAAACGGCTTTTGTATATTCTTTAAACGCAAAAACGATCGCGACGAGGCTTTGAAGATTATTGAGGAATTTACGTATACTCGCAACTACAGCACAATGGACAAGGCGGAAACCGCATCCGAAGCAGCACCGAATGGCAAGGCTGCTGCCAAAGCCAAGACCGTTTCAAGACAGCAGGGGGAAGCTCATGGAGCGGTCAAGCAGAATCTGATTAACGTTAATTTGTCCAAGCTCGACAGCCTGATGGATATCATGGGAGAAATCGTGATCACCGAATCAATGGTTACAGCCCATGCCGGATTGCTAGACGGTGAGGAGGGCAACAACTTTGCCAAGGCATCCCGCCAGCTGCGTAAGCTAACGGATGAGCTGCAGGAAATTGTCATGTCCATCCGCATGGTGCCGATTGCCGGTGTGTTCCAGAAGATGAACCGCATTGTTCGCGACATGAGCAAGAATCTAGGCAAAGACGTGCGGCTCGTGATGATAGGCGAAGATACAGAAGTGGATAAAACCATTGTGGATAACATTGCCGACCCGTTGATGCACGTGGTGCGCAATTCGATGGATCACGGCATTGAAGCTCCCGAAGCGCGTCTGAAAGCCGGTAAGCCGGCTCAGGGTACCATTACTCTTTCTGCCATGAATACTGGCGGAGAAATCATCATTACCGTGGCGGATGACGGCGAAGGAATCGATCGAGAGAAGGTGCTTGCCAAGGCAAAACGCCTTGGGCTGCTGACCAAGCCCGAAGAGGACTATACCTCGCGGGAAATCTACTCGCTGCTGCTGGTTCCCGGTTTTTCCACCAATGAGGTCGTGACCGAGTATTCCGGACGAGGCGTGGGAATGGACGTAGTTCTGCAGAACACCCTTAAGATCGGCGGCGATGTCATCATGGACAGCGAGACCGGCAAGGGTACACTGACACAGTTTAAGATCCCGCTGACTCTGGCGATTGTGAATGGCATGAAGGTCTCGGTGGGGGATACCGTCTTTACGATTCCCATCAACAATATCCGTCAGTCCTTTAAAATTGGTCAGGACAGCATTCTGTATGATACCGAGGGCAACGAGATTATCAAGGTGCGCGGGAAGTATTATCGTCTTATCCGGCTGTATAAAGCGCTGGAAATCGACACGCCTGTTCAGGATGTGGAGTCGGGCATTGTCATTATGGTGGAGACGCATGAGAAGGTGTATTGTATCCTTGCCGATGTTCTGTTGGGAGAGCAGCAGGTGGTTGTCAAGGCGATGCCGACGTATCTTCTCCAATTCGGTATAAAAAAAGCAGGGATATCGGGCTGCGCTATTTTAGGTGACGGCAGCATCAGCCTGATTATGGATATTGACAATCTGTATAACAACAATTAGCTTTTGTTGCTACCGGATGATCTTGAGGCAACAGGAGGGATCTAAGTGATTCGCCTTACGGATAGGGAATTCCACGATATTGTCACATTTGTCCGTGATCGTTACGGTATTAATCTGGTCAACAAGCGGCAATTAATCGAAGCACGTTTGTATTCCGTGTTGTCGGAAAAGGGACTATCAAGCTTCTCGGATTATTTTCGGATAATCCAGGGCAACGAAAGCACGGAAATTGTTACGTTGCTGAATAAACTGACCACCAATCACACCTATTTTATGCGTGAACCTGCGCATTTTGAATTTCTCAAGCAGACCATACTGCCCTACCACGACAAGCATAACACACAGAAATGCATCCGCATCTGGAGTGCGGGATGCTCCTCGGGCGAGGAAGCTTTCACAGCGGAAATGTATATCCAGGACTATTTTGGCCCGCAGGAAGCTCTTTGGGATACGCGCATTCTGGCTTCCGATATCTCCCTCAAGGCGATGGAGGCAGCCAAGACCATGCTGTATACGGAGGAACTGCTGAAGGATGTTCCCCATGCGTGGAAGCGCCGTTATTTTATCAAACAGAAAGACGGGCGGTATGCACTGAGCAATGAGGTGCGGGACAAGGTCTTGTTCCGCAGGTTTAATCTGATGGATCGGTTTTTCTTTCCTCAGCCGTTTGATCTGATTTTCTGCCGCAACGTCATGATCTATTTCGATCAGCCCACCAAGAACATGCTGGTCAATAAATTTTATGATGTTCTCAAACCGGGCGGATACCTGTTTATTGGGCATTCCGAAACCATTCAGCGGGAGGCTTCCAAGTTCCAGTATGTACAACCCGCTATCTATCGGAAGGAGTAAGAACGCCATGGCAGCCAGCAAGACGATACGGGTACTGATCGTGGACGATTCCTATTTTTTTCGTGTGGCGCTGCGCAAAGCACTGAGTTCGGACATGGGTATCGAGGTGGTAGGCAGCGCGTCAAACGCGTTGGAGGCAGAGAAGCGCATCTTGGAGCTGTCGCCCGATGTGGTCACGATGGACGTGGAAATGCCGGGCATGACCGGAACTGACTTTTTGAAAAAGCTGCTTCCTGTGCATCCGGTACCCGTTGTGCTTGTCAGTGCGATGAATATCAACGCATTTGACGCGCTCGACGCCGGAGCGGTGGATTTTGTACGCAAACCCGACAACATGAACGGTTCGGATTTTACATGGTTTTGCAGTGAACTGGTTACCAAGATTAAGGTGGCGTCCATTGCCAAGATCAAGATGCACTCTGCGATTGTACGGGAGAAAATCCCGCTTCACGAGCTCAAATCCGATCGGAATGCTCCTCGACTGATCGCCATCGGAGCCTCTACGGGGGGGACGGAGGCTACCGCCGAAATTTTGCAGCAGTTACCCGAGAGCATGCCCGGTATCGTTATCACGCAGCATATGCCGCCCGGATTTACCAAGATGTATGCGGACCGCCTCAATCGGATCTGCAGCATCTCCGTGGCGGAAGCCAAAAACGGCGATCGTGTCCGGCAGGGGTTGGCGTATATCGCGCCCGGGGACAAGCATATGACCGTTCACAAGGACGCCAACGGGTATTATGTTAAGTGTAAGGATGGCGAAAAGGTAAACGGACATTGTCCCTCGGTCGATGTGCTGTTCCAGTCGGCTGCCAAGGCGGCCGGGAGCAATGCCATTGGCATTATCCTGACGGGAATGGGACGCGACGGTGCAGAGGGCTTGCTCAAAATGAAACAAAGCGGTGCGTTTACCATCGGCCAGGATCAACAGTCCTGTGTCGTGTATGGTATGCCGAAGGAAGCCTATAAGCTGGGTGCTGTGGATCAACAGGCCGCCTGTCAGGACATTGCAGGGATGGTCATTCAAAGGCTGAATAAGGATAATCGATAGAATCAAGTAGTAATACAGAAATAATTTGATATTTTATGTAATTTTAATTATAAATTTGTCGATAATATATACGGCCTTAAAATACATTCTGTTAAATCATTTTGGAAAGTGTGAAATGCATGAAAAGGAACAACAAGACAAGCATTAAGCGAAGGCTGCTCATTGGTATAATCGTACTGGCGGAAACCATTTGTATTGTGTCTGGTCTGATCACAGGAATTTCATTGTATAAAGTGAGCACTACCGATATGCAAAACCAAGTTTCCCTGGCTGCTTCTGCGTATTCTCAGGCGATTAAGAACAAGATTGATCAATACAAACTGGCGATCGAGATCATTGCGTCCGATGATGCCCTTACAGGCGGAGTGAACAACACGCAATTTGTTGTAACCGATTTGTCATCCGACATCGCATCCCGCAAAGTAGAGCTCGCTGAAAAATACGGGTTTGCGAGTCTCAACCTTATCGACGCAACCGGGCAGTCCGATGTTGCTGGTATCAACCTAAGCGACCGTGAATATTTCCAGCAAGCGATGAAAGGAATCACCTATATTTCCAGCCCGATGGTGAATAAAAACACGCAGACACTGGTCATTTACATAGCTGCTAGAGTTGCCAACAACACAAGTTTTGACGGCGTTGTATTTGCCGAACTTTCGGCGGATACCTTCAGCAGTATGATTGATAGTGCCACCATCGGGAAAACCGGGTACAGCTTTGTGACCGACAAGCAAGGCACGATTGTGGCCCATAACGATCATACGATGATCAGTAATTTCACCAACTATATCACGCTGGCGAAGGAAGACAAGAGCTACGGTTCTGCCGCTGAGGTTGTGAATCACATGATCGCAGGGGAAACGGGGGGGGCATCGGCGACTCTAAACGGAGAGAAGGTATATCTGTCCTATTGCCCCGTACCCGAAACCGATGGATGGGCGATCGGCGTTTGCGCCAAGTTGTCTGAGGCAATGAGTAGCTTCACATTAGCCATTCTGATTGTTCTGGTGACTGTCGTGATTGCCATGGTGATCTCAATCATAATCGCCCTGCGTATTTCGACGTCCATCTCCAATCCCATTGTCAAGCTGGTGAGCCGTATCGAGGGTATGGCAGACGGGGATCTGCACACCGAAGTGCCTGCAATTAAAACCAACGATGAGATTGGCATTCTGGCGGAATCTCTTATCCGGATGGTTGATACATTAAACATGTATATCGGCGAGTTCACCACGATCCTGGCGGCAATTTCAAACGGTGACCTTACGGTGAATCCCCAGCAGGACTACAAGGGCGATTTTATCCATATCAAAACAGATCTTGAAGCCATTCTGTCGCATCTGAATGCGGAGTTTAGCGCGATCGCGATGTCGGCCGATCAGGTAGCGGGAGGCTCTGACCAAGTAGCTGCGGGGGCACAGGCGTTGTCACAGGGGGCTGCAGAACAGGCGAGTGCGGTGGAAGAGCTGTCTGCCACGATTTTCGACATTGCCGGTGACGTCAATAAAAACGCCCAAAATGCTACGCGTGCCCTTGATTTATCCAAGACGGCATCTGCCGAGGTTGCCGATGGCAATCAGCGTATGCAGGACATGATTGCGGCTATGGGCGAGATCAGCGATACATCAAAGCAAATTGAAAAAATCATCAAGACCATTGAGGATATCGCCTTCCAGACCAACATTCTGGCACTGAATGCCGCTGTAGAAGCGGCACGGGCGGGATCTGCCGGCAGGGGGTTTGCCGTGGTGGCCGATGAGGTGCGCAATCTGGCCAGTAAGAGCGCGGAAGCGGCCAGCACTACCACGTCATTGATTGGCAATTCTATTACAGCGGTGGATAAAGGCAAGAAGATCGCGGATGCAACCGGTCAATCGCTGCAAAACATCTTTACTATGGTCAAAAAGACCAACGATCTGGTGGAGCAGATCTCGGCGGCTTCCGAACAGCAAACCATGGCCATTAACCAAGTCAAGCAGGGCATGGAACAGATTTCGGCGGTCGTACAGACCAATTCAGCAACTTCAGAGGAAAGCGCGGCTGCCAGTGAGGAGCTAAACAGTCAGGCGCAGGATCTGAAGAATGTAGTCGCCAAATTTAAGCTGAGATAAGATCCCTCATTAATTACGTTAATTACTTACACGCATAAGAAGGCCGTGCGGTTTGAAACACG
>JAEZJA010000237.1 GCA_023415895.1 Bacillota bacterium | reverse complement strand
GATCTACGACAAGATCACCCGCTGCGCTAAAAATCTTGTTAAAACGGGTGAGGACATCGAGAAGGAATTCGGTATTCCCATCATTAATAAGCGCATTTCGGTGACCCCCATCGCCATGATCGCCGCTTCCTGTGCCCATAGAGACACCGTTAAGCTGGCGGTCACTCTCGAGCGGGCGGCGCGCACGTGCGGTGTGAATTTTATTGGCGGATATACGGCGCTTGTGCAGAAAGGCTTTTCTGCGGGGGATCGTGAGTTGATTGAGAGCATCCCCGAGGCGCTTGCCGTGACCGATCATGTGTGTTCTTCGGTTAACATCGGCAGCACCAAGGCCGGTATCAATATGGATGCCGTGGAACTGATGGGCCGGATCGTACGGCGGACTGCCGAACGGACAGCCGACAGGGACTGCATCGGTTGTGCCAAGCTTGTAATCTTTTGCAACGCGCCCGAGGATAATCCGTTTATGGCCGGTGCCTTCCATGGCGTCGGTGAGCCGGATTGTGTCATCAACGTGGGTGTTTCGGGTCCGGGCGTTGTACGTGCGGCGTTGGCCAAGGCAGGCGACTGCGACCTAACCGCTGTGGCCGATATTGTCAAGAAAACGGCCTTTAAAATCACACGTATGGGACAGCTTGTCGCACGTGAGGCCTCCCGAAGGCTCAACGTGCCCTTTGGTATTGTGGATTTGTCTCTAGCACCCACACCCGCTGTGGGCGATTCGGTGGCGTATATTCTGGAGGAAATGGGGCTGGAGTGCTGCGGTGCGCATGGTACGACGGCGGCACTTGCGTTGCTCAACGACGCGGTCAAAAAGGGCGGTGTGATGGCATCCTCTCATGTCGGCGGTTTGTCGGGCGCGTTTATTCCGGTGACCGAAGATGCGGGAATGATCCACGCGGCTCGCGAGGGCTGTCTGCGCATTGAAAAGCTGGAGGCCATGACGGCGGTTTGTTCGGTGGGGCTGGACATGATCAATGTCCCGGGCGACACGACGGCCGAAGTGCTCTCGGCGATTATTGCGGACGAGGCGGCCATCGGCATGGTCAACTCCAAGACGACGGCCGTACGACTGATTCCTGCCATCGGCAAGACGGTCGGGGATGAGCTGTCCTTCGGTGGACTGCTTGGCGGTGGCCCGGTCATGCCTCTGAATACATCCTCTCCCGCACGCTTTATCCACCGGGGAGGCCGTATTCCGGCTCCACTGCAGAGCCTGAAAAACTAAACGATTCCACTGCCGAAGTGTGGATTTTTGTTATATAAAATCATGATTGTATTTTGATATAAAAAGGATTATACTGTGTCGGTAAAAGCCGCAGCGGGAAGAACAGATTGTTCCTTGGAACGCTTTGTTCTTCCCGTCTTGCGCTGTAAATGGTTGTTACAATCTTGCAGATAAGGGCAATGATGCATCTCTGTCGTCATCACACTTTTGGGGGGCGCCGCAAATGGAAGATATGATCAAACGGATCGTGGATATGGACAAAAAAGCGCGGGAGATTACAGAAGCTGCCCAGCGGGAGAAGCTGAATCTGGAAACAACTATCTCGCAGAGGTCGAACGAGCTGCGGGAGGAATATCTAGCACTTGCCCGCCGCCGTATACGGATCAACCGGGAATTGGAGAATGTCGTTCTCGAGCAGGAATGGCAAAAAACCAAAGCTTCCTACGATCAGCAGCTGGCCGCTATGAACGCGGCCTACGAAACGAACGGAGAGGAATGGGTGAACACGCTCGTGGAGCGTGTCCTGAACGATTGATTCGTGCCCTGTGTTGGAACCACCACTTTTGGGAAAGGCTTGGTCATTGTTATGGTCATTTCACCATATTCCTCCAACGTTATTCTGGCCAAAGCCAGAGCCATGTATGGCCATTCCCTCAAGGCCAAGGATTTTCAAAATCTTGTCAATTGCCACAGCGTGGGGGAAATCGCGTCGTATCTAAAAAACAACACCTCGTATGCCTCCGCCCTGAAGGATATCAACGAGTCAACCATTCACCGCGGCCATCTGGAACAGCTGCTGCGGCGCAAGCTTCTCGCGGATTATGCGGCTCTCGGTCGGTATGATATTACGGTGGGAACCAAAATGTGGCGCTACCTGATCGAGCGGGAGGAAATCGAGCAGATCGTGATTTGCCTGCGGCTGATGAATGCCGGGCGATCGAGCGAGTTCCTTTTTTCTCTGCCCTTGGCCTTTGCGGTGCACACCCATCTGGATATGGTACGCATGAGCCGCTGCCGCAGTTATGACGAGCTTCTCACCGTCATGCAGGGTACGGCCTATTACGATATATTAGCACATTTTGCTCCCGAAAAAGAGCAAATCATTCCTCTGACAGACATTGAAACAGCACTGTACTCGCATATGGTGGGAACGATGTTCGACATCATCGACAGCAACGCCAAACCTGTACGTGAGGAGCTGACCAAGCTTTACGGCCTCCGGGTGGATGTGCAGAATGTGACACGCATTCTCCGACTGAAACGCTATTTCCATGCGTCTCCCGATGTCATTCGTGCCAATCTGCTGCCCGGCGGCCGGTGCCTTTCTCCAAACCTATTGAACAGCATGATTCATTCGCCGGATGCCGAGGCGGTGATGGCAATCTTCCGTTCCACATCAGCCGGCCGACGCCTTGCCGATCTTCAGCAGATGCCTGAGCTGGGTATTAACCATCTGCCGTATTATTCGGCACGAAAACTGATTCATTTGTCCGTCCACGCCCCGGTCGTGCTCCTTTCCTACATTTTTATTAAGGAAGTGGAGCTGGAGAACATTATCGAGGTCATTGAAAGCATACGCTATGGTTTACAGCCGGATGAAATAAAAACAATGTTGGTTTTGTTGAATGAGTGAGGAGGTGACAGGAGTTGTCTGTTGCAAAGATGGAACTTGTCAATATCATCGGCCATATGAATGCGCTCGACGCGGTCATTCTGGCCTGCGGCAAGACGGGTGTCTCCCAGCCGGATGATGCGTTGACGTTCTTTTCCGATACATCGGATTTCCTGCCGGTGCATGAGGATAACCCGTATATTGACCCGGTGAATCGTCTGGAAGGGGCGGCATCGCGCATCGGTGTCGAGCTAAAGGCGGTGCAGGCTGAGGTGTCTGCGGATATGGACAAGGAGACCTTGCTCCGTTACGTGGAGGAATTCTCCAACCGTGTCGCGGATCTGGCTCGTCAGCGCGGGGCACTGGCGCTTCTTTCAGAATCCCTTGCCAAGGATTGTGAGCAGTTTGAGCATTTTATCGGGTTGGATATGGATCTGAAGGCAATCCTTGACTGCAAGATGATCAAGGTGCGGTTTGGACGACTGCCCAGGGAAAGCTATGATAAGCTCAAGCTGTACGAAGACAACCCCTACGTGATCTTTTTTCCGGGGGTGTGTGATGAGGAATACTATTGGGGCGTGTATTTTGCGCCGATCGATTCCGCTCCCGAGGTCGACCGTACGTTTTCCAGTCTGTATTTTGAACGTCTGCGCGTTCCCTCGGCGCAGGGTACTCCCCAGAGCATTGTGGAGCATCTGAAGCAGGAAAAGAAGGAGAACGACAAGCAGTTGGAAGAACTCGATCGCCAGATCGAAAACGTCTGGCTGGAGGAGCGCGACCGCTGTCAGCAAAGGTATTCACAGCTGCGTCAGCTGTGCTATCTGTTCAGTATCCGCCGTTATGCCGCCCGTTACAACGATAAATTTGTTCTGACCGGCTGGTTTGCGGCCAAGGACGAGAAGAAGATG
>JAEZJA010000124.1 GCA_023415895.1 Bacillota bacterium | reverse complement strand
GTTCCGGATCGAACTGCGTGCCAGCGCATCGACGAATTTCCTCAAACGCCTGCGTATAGGTTCGCTTGGAGCTGTAGGGGCGCTCGTTGGTAATCGCATCAAAACTATCAGCAACGGTTAAAATCCGTGCCAGGTAACTAATTTGTTCCCCGGCTAAGCCATCGGGATACCCACTACCGTCGTACCGTTCATGGTGCTGACGCACAATCGGCACAATTTCAGACAGCGAGCCAACCTCCTGGATAATATTCGCTCCATCTACAGGATGTGCTTTGAGTTTATTCCATTCTTCATCCGTCAGTTTGCTGCTTTTGATCAGCGTATCTTTGTCTACATTAATTTTTCCAAGATCGTGCAGATAGGCCGCATAGATCAGATCTTGCTTAGCCTTTTGATTGAGCTTGAGATAATCGGCGAAAATGCTGCAGCACTGAACCACCCGTTCAATATGCTGATAGGTATAACTGTCACGCGAGTTAATAATCGCAATCAATGTTTTCAAAGTACTAAATGCTTTGGGATTGGTATTCAACTGGGGATTATCCTTGTGAAACTCATCAATAATTGATGCAAAGATTTCCACACGGTTGCGGCGGAGATATTTCGCACGATATAAAGCGGCATCGGCCTGCTGGATTAGACTCTGAAAGTTCGGCATTTCGTCCGAGCGTTCTGCAACACCCATAGAGACGGTCAGCTGTCCAAAGGGCATGGCCTCCTTTCCCGCAAAAGGAAATTCGGCTATACGCTCGCGCAGCTCATCTCCGACCTTTACAGCCGTCTGTACGGTCGTATTGGGCATAATTATGGTAAACTCTTCGCCGCCATAACGACAAATGGTATAACTCGGGGGCAGCCGCCGCTTCATCAGCAGGGATAGTTCCTGAAGAACCTCATCGCCGCGGCTATGCCCATACATATCGTTATAGTTTTTAAAGTAATCAATGTCCATCATGATTAGTGTGATGGGTTTTCCTTGCTCCTGACAAATCTTAAATTGGCTCTCCAGCTTCTGATAAAAATAACGATGGTTGTACAATTCGGTCAATCCGTCGATGTAGGCGGACTGTCGCCAGAAATCCGCGTGTTTGCTTTCGATCTGGGAATACAAGCCGACCGTGAAAGCAATGGTCACAAACATGGCTATCAGAGCAAGATCATTTTCAAAGTATACATTGACGGAGTTCCCTGTCAGGCAGATTAAATCGATGGTCACAATGATACCGGACGATATTCCGGCCATAACCAACCCAATTTTCATACTGTATTCAATGGAACTGCTGACAATAATAAAAATAAAAAGGAATTTATAATAACTCGCATTCCAGCCAGACACACCCACAGCCATCAAGGAAATGCCAAGAAACAGCGGCAATTCAAGCCATTGAAGATGGTTGGGCTTCTGACTGTTGTGATAAATCAACATTAAAATCAACAGCAACATGCTTAGGATAACCAGGGAAACAATCGCTGTTAAAATGAGATTCAGCGATTTTCCGTTAATATCAGCACCCTTTAAAAGTGTCTGAAAAAGAGGAATCACTGAAAAAAACACAGACAGAAGCTTCAATATAAAAAGCAGTGAAGTCAACTGCTTATTTCTTTCAAGATCCGTATACTGCATCAAGATAAACCTCCGTCAGTTTTTGCAGTGCGAAAGAAGCATGGGAAGCCTTTTTGGATTCCCATGCTTCTAATCGCTGGGTCTTACTTGTCAGACAAAGACTTAGGCTCTTCGGGCTGATAGAAGTAAAACAAGCAGGCGGATGTAGCTACCATTGTAGCAAGCATAGTGCAAACGGAAGCCACCAATCCCAAAACAAAATTCTTTTTCATGATTTGACCTCCTTTCGTTGAAGATTCTATTATTAATGAAATAATAGTTATTAGTGAAATAATAGTTTCGCTAATCCAGTAAGAGTAAATCCCTGCCACAACAGTGCCAGAATCATAGACCAAATTAAACTGTAAAGAACCAAACTGTTTATTGAAGCGGCAATGACAGACACCAGAATGCAAACTGTCATCAGCACGGACAGGATAATGAGACTGCCAATCCTGAGACGCTTGATCTTTTCAGGCTTTCGTATCGGTTTGTTGGGCGATTCCACAGGAGCCCTTCTCCAGACGATTGAAAAGACCAAACCGAAAAGGATTAGAATAGCAGTCAGCATAATCGAAGAGGTCATCTGGGGAGCAAGCACATAGCGGGATAGTACGGACATCAGACTGATAGTGATTACACTGACGGCAATGCATCCCCACAACGTTTTGGCATGCACCCCTCCTGTAAATTTTCGAAATCCACCGACAACCGCATAAACAATAAGACTTTCAACAATCGTTTTTGTCAGCAGGCCCCATATCACGGTAAACAATAGAATCATCAGCATTTGGCAAAGCGCGGTCATGCCATAGGCTATAACCGCCTCCTGCTCATCGCTCATCTGCTGATGTTGTGCAACAAAATGAGCCGCTTTATGAATCGACCGTTCCATACTTTATTCCTCTTCGTGCGGTTTTCTTTTTGTTCTAATTAAGTAGAATACAATGACAAGAACAGTAAAAGCAACCATTGCCGGAATTGCGAGATAGGTCTTGAGGTTACTATCTTGGCCCATAGCCTGAACTTTTTCGGAGCCAAAGATCAATGTTAAAACCAACACATCGATCAATTCGAGAATCAGCATGATGACACTCACCGCCAAGCATCCGATTACTGTTCTCTTTAGAGGCATGTGAATATAGCCATAACACAAACCAATGAGCACCAAAATATTGATCAGCGTATGTATACCAGAGCTAACTGGCAGTATCTGACGTACAAACCAAATACACATAATCATAATAAAGCTGGAAATCGCATATTTTTTCAAGTCAACCCTAATTTTGCAAAACGCATATAGAAATAAAACAAAAGATAAACCCTGTGGTATGTATCCAGTAAGAAAACTAATCAGTGCTGTCATTGTACTTCTCCTTGATCCGATGCAGAGGCTGCAAGTATTTAACGGTGTAAAAAAGAACAAGGACAACAAATACCCGATTTAACAAATCGCCCACACTCAGTATGCTGTAACCAACATCAATGTAGTCGCTCAGGAACTTCAGTTTTGTGTCCGCGTTACCTAAAATATGTATGGAATCGACGCTCCCCAAAGTACTCTCATGAAAATAGCCTGTAATTTTTGACAGCGATGGATAAACAGGCATTTTTCCGTCGTTCACATTCATAACCAATTTATTAAGCAGCGTTCCGCTAAAGATGAATCCAGAACCGACAATAGCCGGTATGTATAACTTGTAGGCCAGCACAGGAAGTAGGTACAGGAGCATGTAAAACCCTTTGATTGTATTGTGCCAAGCAATAAACTGATAATTGCCCACAAAAACCTGCACCTGAAGAAAAATCCCAAACGCCTCATAAAGGAAAACCGGATAGCACCAGTAGGCTTTCAGCATGGGTTTCAAATGATATCCGCGTAGCTTTGCAACAAGCAAGGTCAAAATAACAGTAACGGTCATAATCGTCCTCTTTAAGGTAACATGCAGAAGATGCACTCTAAATATACAATTTATAGCATGATAATGCAAATATTTTAGCAAAATAAATTATATCATACTTATTTTAGCAATTCAATATCATTTTTGTAATAATTAACTACAACGCGGAATCTTTCCAACATAATACGACACAAGTTTACTAAATATACTATTATGTGGCTTGTGTAACTCTTGAACACAACGAAATTATTTATGAACAAATACCGAACACGTAAATTCCATCGCAAATTCCACTGTGGAACTTTGGAAATTGACTCAAACACCGAACAAACACATACAAATGAAACTTTAAAAGAAATTGTTGACACAAAAAGATTGGAGTGCTATAATACCACTTGCGCTGATTTTGGCGCGTGTCGATATAAGCGAGCATGCTGGAACTGGCAGACAGGCACGTTTGAGGGGCGTGTGTTGCATGACGTACGGGTTCAAGTCCCGTTGCTCGCACCAGAAAAGAAACACCCTTTGTCTACTAGACAAAGGGTGTTTCTTTTCTTTTTTGGCTCTATAATAAATGTTGGGGTAACGAATAGAGCGTAACTACAAAAGTATAAAAAAGTAGAGCATATTCGAACAAAAACCTTTAAAATGGAAATTGCTACATCACCATTTGGAGGTCATCGAATA
>JAEZJA010000080.1 GCA_023415895.1 Bacillota bacterium | reverse complement strand
GCCGAACGCCGCGTGGACACCATTACCAAGCTGTTTAACCGTGGTTTGATGAGTGACGAGGAGCGCTATCGCAAGGTCATCGACACGTGGAACGACACCACGAACAAGGTTACCACCGCGCTCAACGCCAACATGGACCCCTACAACCCGATCTTCATGATGTCCGATTCGGGCGCTCGTGGATCTATTGCTCAGATTCGTCAGCTCGCCGGTATGCGCGGACTGATTGCCAATACCTCCGGTCGTACGATTGAGGTGCCGATTCGCGCCAACTATCGTGAAGGCCTGAACGTACTCGAATACTTCATTTCCTCCCGCGGTGCCCGTAAAGGTTTGGCCGATACGGCTCTGCGTACCGCTGACTCTGGTTACCTGACCCGTCGTCTGGTGGACGTGGCACAGGACGTGATTATCCGCTCACACGACTGCGGCACGCACGAGGGCATTGAGGTTTACGATATCCGCGACGGCAAGGAAATGATTGAGCCGCTGACCGAGCGTCTGGCCGGTCGTTATCTGGCCGAGGACTTCTGTGATCCCAAGACTGGCGAGGTGGTTGTCAGCCACAATGTTATGCTGGGCGACAAGGAAGCCAATTTGCTGGTGAAAGAGTACGGTGTGGAGCGCATCAAGATCCGTTCGGTGCTGACCTGCGGTTCCAAGCATGGTGTCTGCGCGAAGTGTTACGGTTCCAATCTGGCAACGGTTGACCCGGTGTCCGTCGGTGAAGCGGTCGGCATCATCGCCGCTCAGTCCATCGGTGAACCGGGCACGCAGCTGACGATGCGTACCTTCCACACCGGCGGTGTGGCTTCGGGCGAGGATATCACGCAAGGTCTGCCGCGTGTTGAGGAACTTTTCGAAGCGCGTAAACCACGCCATCTGGCATATATTTCGGATATTGACGGTGTGGTGCGTTTTGGCGAAGAAAAGAAAAAGCGCATGATCTATGTCACCAAAACCGAAGAAAACAACGTTGACGAGCGCTCCTATGTGATCCCCTTCGGCTCGCGTATCCGCGTCAATGAAGGAGATACCATCAAAGCGGGAGAGCGCCTGACCGAAGGTTCGGTCAACCCCCACGATATTCTTTCTGTCAGCGGCCCTGAGGCCGTGCAGAACTACCTGATCCAGGAAGTGCAGCGCACCTATCGCATGCAGGGTGTTGATATCAACGATAAGCACGTTGAGGTCATTGTCCGCCAGATGATGCGCAAGGTGAAGGTGGAGGACGCAGGCGATACCTATCTGCTTGCCGGTGCAATCATCGATCATTCGGAGTTTGATGAGGAAAACGCACGCGTTGCCGAGCGCATTCAAAACGGTGAGATTCACCTGCATGAAGCGACCTGCGCTCCGGTGTTGATGGGTATTACCAAGGCTTCACTGGCTACCGACAGCTTCCTGTCGGCCGCTTCCTTCCAGGAAACGACCCGCGTGCTGACCGAAGCCGCCATTAAGGGCAAGGTCGATCCGCTGCAGGGACTCAAGGAAAATGTGATTATCGGTAAGTTGGTTCCCGCCGGTACCGGTATGCAGATGTACACCGATGTGGAGATTACCAATGCGCATCCGGATGCACCCGAGGGAAGTTATATCGCCACCCTGCGCGGCATGCTCGATTCCGAAAGCGAGACCGAAGATCAGGAAGAACCCGTTTTGCTGGACGAGGAAGCGACCGCTGAGCAGCCAAGCGATTCCGAGGATGACGCGGAATGATTTGAAGGCCTGTTGGGGATGTTTTTCATAAAATGGGGAATACTATTGCCCGTATATTGAGAACATCCCTTGACAAAGCCGGAATTCCCGTGGTATTATAACTACTTGTGATGCTTTTGCATTCATTTTATTTTTTGCTTCGATAGGGTGGATAATTCCACCCTTTGAAGATACTATTCTACAAACAGGAGGTGTTATTATTGCCAACCTTTAATCAGCTCGTACGTAAAGGACGCGAGGAAATCGAGAAGAAGGCGAAGGCTCCTGCTCTTTTGAAAGGCTGGAACTCCAAAAAGCGTATTCCGATCGATCAGGATTCTCCTCAAAAGCGTGGTGTTTGCACGGCGGTTAAAACGTCCACCCCGAAGAAGCCGAACTCTGCTCTGCGGAAGGTCGCCCGTGTGCGTCTGTCCAACGGCATTGAAGTGACTTCGTATATTCCGGGTGAAGGTCACAACCTGCAGGAACACAGCGTCGTTCTGATTCGTGGCGGCCGTGTCAAGGATCTGCCTGGTGTGCGTTATCACATCGTTCGCGGAACCCTCGATGCCCAGGGCGTTGCGAAGAGAATGCAGGCGCGCTCCAAGTATGGTGCGAAGCGTCCCAAGGCCGGAGTGGCCAAGAAAAAGTAAGACATGTTTAACAGCGGCTATATAGCGGCATTTCTATATACTACGGGGCAAGCAAAACCTGACGTTTATGGAAAGGTACGTCTATATCGGCCAACGGGAGTATGTCACTTTCGAGTACCTATGATATCATCTTTATGAAGGAGGGAAGTAAAGTGCCGAGAAGAGGTTCCGTTGCAAAACGTGACGTTTTGCCTGACCCGCTTTACAATTCCAAACTGGTAACGAGACTCATCAACAATATTATGGTTGACGGTAAGCGCGGCGTTGCACAAAAGATCGTTTATGGCGCCTTTGACATTATCCGTGACAAGACCGACAAGGATCCCCTTGAGGTTTTCGAGCAGGCAATGGAAAATGTAATGCCTTTGCTGGAGGTTAAAGCCCGCCGTGTCGGTGGTGCCACCTACCAGGTGCCGATCGAGGTTCGCCCCGACCGCCGTCAGACTCTGGGTCTGCGCTGGATGACAGCGTATTCCCGCGCCCGTTCCGAGCGCACTATGAGAGAACGCCTTGCAGGCGAGATCATGGATGCTATTAATGGTAACGGCGGCGCAGCTAAGAAACGCGAAGATACGCATAGAATGGCTGAGGCCAACAGAGCGTTTGCACATTACAGATGGTAAGCCCATAGCGGCCCTCTCAGGGCTATCGGCCCGCCATTTCCAATGGAGCAACGCCGCGACGGTCTACCCCTGCAGCAGCGTTGGCTCCGGTTATATACGGCCAGTATGACATCTGCCGCTGCGATTGTGTTGTATCGGTCTATATAAGGAAAGATGAAGGAGGACATTTATGGCAAGGCAAGTTTCTTTGGAACTTACCAGAAATATCGGTATCATGGCGCATATCGACGCCGGTAAAACGACGACAACCGAGCGTATTCTGTATTATACCGGCATTAATCATAAGCTCGGTGAAGTGCATGACGGTGCGGCAACCATGGACTGGATGGCGCAGGAGCAGGAAAGAGGTATTACCATTACCTCTGCTGCGACTACGTGCTTCTGGAAAAACCATCGTATCAATATCATTGACACCCCCGGTCACGTGGACTTTACGGTCGAAGTCGAGCGCTCATTGCGCGTTCTCGACGGATCGGTGACGGTCTTCTGTGCCAAGGGCGGTGTCGAGCCGCAGTCTGAAACCGTTTGGCGTCAGGCTGACGAATACAAAGTTCCCCGTATGGCGTATGTCAACAAGATGGACATCATGGGCGCCGATTTCTATCGTGTCGTCGACATGATGAAAGAGCGTCTGAAGTGCAACGCTGATCCCATCCAGCTCCCCATTGGCGCCGAGGATACCTTCCGGGGCATCATCGACCTCGTGGAGATGAAGGCCTATGTCTATTATGACGATGTGGGCAAGGATATCCGCTGCGAAGACATTCCCGCGGATATGCTGGACAAGGCGAAGGAGTACCATGAGGCACTGGTTGAAGCCGTTGCCGAGCAAGACGATGCACTGATGGAAAAATACTTTGCCGGTGAAGAGCTGACGATCGATGAGATCAAGACTTGTATCCGCAAGGCCACGATCGCCAACCAGATGGTGCCGGTTGTGTGCGGCACGTCCTATCGCAACAAGGGCGTACAAAAGCTGTTGGATGCCATCATCGAGTATATGCCTGCTCCGACGGATATTCCTTCGATTAAGGGCGTCAACCCCGACACCGATGAAGAGGTGTTGCGGCATTCCTCGGATAGCGAGCCTTTCGCGGCTCTGGCATTCAAGATTGCTACCGATCCCTTCGTCGGAAAGCTGTGCTTCTTCCGCGTGTATTCCGGAACGGTTAACGCCGGCTCTATGGTGTACAATTCCTGCAAGGACAACACCGAGCGTCTGGGCCGTATCCTGCAGATGCACGCCAATCATCGTCAGGATATTGATACCGTATATGCCGGCGACATTGCCGCCGCTGTCGGTCTCAAGAACACGACGACGGGCGATACGCTGTGTGATGAAAAGAACCCCGTTGTTCTCGAATCCATGGAGTTCCCCGAGCCGGTTATCCGCGTAGCCATCGAACCCAAGACCAAGGCCGGTCAGGAAAAGATGGGCCTCGCGCTGGCCAAGCTGGCGGAAGAGGATCCCACCTTTAAAACCTATACCGATGAAGAAACCGGTCAGACCATTATCGCCGGTATGGGCGAGCTCCATCTGGAGATCATCGTTGACCGTCTGCTTCGTGAATTCAAGGTGGAAGCCAACGTCGGCGCTCCGCAGGTTGCCTATAAGGAAACCATCCGCAAGAATGCCGATGTGGATAACAAGTATGCTCGTCAGTCGGGCGGCCGCGGCCAGTATGGTCACGTCAAGATCCGCGTGGAGCCGAACGAAACCGGTAAGGGTTACGAGTTCGTCAACGCGGTTGTGGGCGGCGCCATCCCGAAGGAGTATATTCCTGCCGTTGATTCCGGTATCCAGGGTGCGATGATGTCGGGTGTGATGGCCGGTTATCCGGTTGTCGATGTCAAGGTTACGCTTTACGACGGTTCGTATCACGAGGTCGACTCTTCAGAGATGGCCTTTAAGATTGCCGGTTCTATGGCCTTCAAGGAGGCCATGCGCAAAGCCGATCCTGTGCTGCTCGAGCCGATCATGAAGGTTGTTGTGACCGTGCCTGAGGAGTATATGGGCGATGTTATCGGGGATATCAACTCCCGCCGCGGTCTGATGCAGGGCATGGAAGCGCTCAACGGTGCCCAGCAGATCCGTGCCATGGTTCCTCTGTCCGAGATGTTCGGCTACGCGACCGATCTTCGTTCGCGCACACAGGGACGCGGACAGTACGTTATGGAGCCCAGTCATTATTCCGATCTGCCGAAGAATGTGGCCGAAACCATTATTTCTAAGCGTTCGAAGAAAGAAGACTAAAAACTATTGAAATCTATGGGACAACTTGATAAAATGCTACCATAGGTTTGTTATTGCAGGAATGCAAAAATGATAACTGTTATAATAAAAGGAGGAAATTCCAATGGCAAAGGCAAAGTTTGAAAGAAGCAAGCCCCACGTGAACATTGGTACCATTGGCCACGTTGACCATGGTAAGACCACTCTGACGGCTGCGATCACCAAGGTTCTCAACCTCAAGGGTGAAGCGGAATTCGTTGATTATGCGAATATCGATAAGGCTCCTGAAGAGAGAGCTCGCGGTATCACAATCAACACCTCTCACGTTGAGTATCAGACGGAAAACCGTCACTATGCTCACGTTGACTGCCCTGGCCATGCGGACTATGTCAAGAACATGATCACCGGTGCTGCTCAGATGGACGGCGCCATTCTGGTTGTGTCTGCCGCTGACGGCCCCATGCCCCAGACCCGTGAGCATATCCTGCTCTCCCGTCAGGTGGGTGTTCCTTATATTGTTGTATTCATGAACAAGGTTGACCAAGTCGACGATCCCGAGCTGCTTGAGCTTGTCGAAATGGAAATCCGTGAGCTGCTCAATGAGTATGACTTCCCGGGTGACGATACCCCCATCGTGAAGGGTTCTGCGCTTAAGGCTCTGGAGTCCACCTCCAAGGACGAGAATGCACCTGAGTATGCTCCCATTATCGAGCTGATGAAGGCTGTTGACGACTACATTCCGACGCCGGAACGTACCACCAACCTGCCCTTCCTGATGCCTGTTGAAGACGTGTTCACCATCACCGGACGCGGCACTGTCGCTACCGGCCGTGTGGAGCGTGGCCAGCTGAAGATGTCCGAAGAAGTCGAGATTGTCGGCCTTTCCGAGGAAAGGAAGAAGACGGTTGTTACGGGTATCGAAATGTTCCGCAAGCTGCTTGACTACGCGGAGGCCGGCGATAACATCGGCGCCCTGCTGCGTGGCGTTCAGAGAACGGATATCGAGCGCGGCCAGGTTCTGTGCAAACCCGGCTCCATCAATCCGCATACCAAGTTCCATGGCAAGGTGTATGTCCTTTCCAAGGAAGAAGGCGGCCGTCATACGCCGTTCTTCAACAACTATCGTCCCCAGTTCTATTTCCGCACCACCGACGTTACGGGTGTCGTTGAGCTACCCGAAGGCATTGAGATGTGCATGCCTGGCGATAACGTCGAGATGGATGTCGAACTGATCACTCCGATTGCTATCGAAGAAGGTCTGCGTTTCGCTATCCGTGAAGGCGGCCGTACGGTCGGTTCCGGCGTTGTAACCAGCATCAACACCTGAGAAATCCACTAACGGATTTAAGTCCCTCCTGCAAAAGCAGGAGGGACTTTTTGCGTATATACCGCTATGCGATGCAAGTTTTCGAGATTGGGAGCGCTCGTCTAGAGGGTAGAATCCCTCAAAAGTCAATAAGGGCAAAGTTGTTTTAAGAAGTTTTCACATAGAATACAAAATTCCCTTTTACAATAAGGTGTGAACAAACAACCAACGCTTCTGATTCGAGAGAGGAACGGATGTCGTATGACGGTTTTGATTCCTGCCTATGAACCGGGCGAAACCATGCTCCTACTTATCCGGCAGCTCAAAGAGTCGAGTC
>JAEZJA010000150.1 GCA_023415895.1 Bacillota bacterium | reverse complement strand
GACCACCAGTGCGCGGGAAGCTCCGGCCACCGCACAGGCAAACCCCTGGCCGACCCCGGCGGGACAATCGATCAGCACCTGATCGTAATACTTGGCGAAGCCGCCGCTCAGCCGCCGCATGTCGTCGGGTGAACACAACTGCTCAAGACCGACGGGAGCAGGGACCACAAACACGTTAGGGCACACAGGGGACGGATAGACGGCACGAATAGGCTCACAGTTCCCGTTGAAAATATCCGCCATATCATACACGGCGTTACCGCCGATGCCCAGCATAAGATCCAGGCTTCGAAGACCGGCATCTCCGTCCAGCAAAAGCACCTTATGCCCCAGCCGCGCCAGCGCACAACCCAAGCCTGCGGATACGGTCGATTTTCCGGCACCACCTTTTCCCGATGTAATCACCGATATGGTACCCATAATCATCCTACTTTCATTTTATCATACCATATTTTTGCGGTCAACACAACCCGCAATTCCATTGAAAATGCGCCAAAATTCGCATTCTTTTTCCGTTGAAAAAGCCCCGACAAATGGGAGTTGCGATGGATTTGTATTCAGTATATCGTCTTTTCACGGTCAGGACAAGTACTTTTGCACGAAAAAAGTCTGCACGCGATGCGCACAGACCAAAAAATCAGCAGTATCAAAATATGGGCAACCGCGCCGACTACGGGGAAGGGCGGCCGGCGCGGCTGCCGAAAGCATCAAGGTCAAGACTTCGGTTTTCCCCAGGGCACTATGGTATCGCCTATCCGCCTTCGGTGGAACCTATTTTAGCAAGTGCAATCATCATTGTTGCAGAGCAGGATGAGAATGATAATGAACAGGATCCACGTGCAATCCATACCATCAAACAAATTCTTCAGACACATTGTGATGTAACCCCCTTTCCTCATCTCTCATGCCATAGTATGTAATTGCAGCGAAGATGTTCAAGAAAAATGCTCCTGCCGCCCAGCGCACCGGCTCAAAGCATTGTGCCGACCGAGACACGTATATTTGCATGGGAATGCGGGAAAATAGGATCATCCTGACAGCGAAAGGAGCGTTTTTATGGAGGTTACCGGACAAGAATACCGCCAGATGAACAAGCACACCGAGCCAAAATCCCCTGTTCTCAAGGATTGCATTATCGCTTTTCTGATCGGGGGCTTGATCTGCGCCATCGGTCAGATCATCATCTCACTACTGCAGGGCAGCGGCATAGAGCTCAAGCAGGCGCGCATAATCGGCTCAATCGCACTGATCGCGCTGAGCGCCTTATTGACGGCTTTTGATGTCTATGATGATATCGCGCGTCACGCAGGCGCAGGCACCCTCGTCCCCATCACCGGATTTGCCAACGCCATTATTTCACCGGCTATCGAGTATAAAAGTGAGGGATTGGTGATGGGGCTGGCGGCCAAGATGTTCACGATTGCCGGGCCGGTTCTGGTCTACGGCATTACGGCGTCCATCCTGTACGGCCTTGTCCTCAACCTCATATCCCTATTCGTATAAAGGAGAGATACTATGCCGGAACGCAAAGGACAATACACCGTCACGCTGTCCAACCGCCCCACCATTCTCGGGTATGCGGCGGTGGTCGGCAAGCGAGAGGGGGAAGGCCCGCTCGCCCGCTGCTTTGACATGATCTTTGAGGACACCACCCTTGGTGAAAAGACATGGGAAAAGGCTGAAAGCTCCCTGCAGCGGGAGGCGTTCATCCGCGCACTCAACAAAGCGGGAATGTCACCCTCCCAAGTCAATTATCTGTTTGTCGGGGACCTGCTCAACCAGAGCATCGCCTCCACCTTCGGCATGCGGGATTACGGCGTTCCGCTGCTCGGACAGTTCGGTGCCTGCTCCACCATGGCGCAGACATTGGCGATGTCGGCCATTTTTGTGGACAGCGGCGCGGCCGATATGTGTGCCGCGATTACCTCGTCCCATTTCTGCTCCGCTGAACGGCAATTCCGTTTTCCACTCGAATATGGAGGACAACGCCCCCAAACCTCGCAATGGACAGCGACCGCAGCGGGTTCGGCCATCGTCGGTATGGGCGGAGGCGTGCATATCGCCGCCATTACGGCCGGTATCGTGACCGATCTTGGCATAACCGATGCCAACAACATGGGGGCCGCTATGGCTCCCGCGGCCGCCGAAACACTGACCAATTTCTTTAGGGATACCCAGACGCGGCCGGAGGATTACGACCTGATTCTGACGGGTGACCTGGCCGCCGTGGGCAGCGACCTGCTCTGTCAGCTGATGGAACGCAAGAGCTATCCCCTGGGTGCCAACTATACCGACTGCGGCCTGCTGATTTATGACCGCAACGCGCAGGATGTTCATGCCGGCGGTTCGGGCTGCGGCTGCTCGGCCGCGGTGCTCTGCTCCTATGTGCTCAACAAGATGAACAGCGGCGAGCTCAAAAACGTTGTGTTCGTCGGTACGGGCGCGCTGATGTCTCCCACCTCCTCCCAACAGGGAGAGAGCATCCCCGGCATTGCCCATCTGGTGCAGCTGACCGCCGGATAGTGCCTGTGAATTTCAATCACCCTCTCTCCCCCTCGTCCCCAGTCGACACAAACAAAAAGATAGTCCGCAAGCCATTTTATCGTTGTCAAGCTTTTTTTGCCTCTGCAAACGTAGAATTTGCAGAGGCTTTTTTGTTACTTTCT
>JAEZJA010000071.1 GCA_023415895.1 Bacillota bacterium | reverse complement strand
TCTCTGTGCTTGCCGAATAGGGGCCGATATAGGGCACGCTGTCGAGTGTCATACAGTCCTGCGTTGCCCAGCGGTATTGTTCTTTGGCATCGGGATAATAACGCGCGGCAAACAGCTCAAGTTCCTGCCAATTGCCGCCCTTTTTCCCCGTCCGGTGATCCCCGCCGCCGATGAGCAGGAGATTGTCGTGATTGCGGAAGGACATCCCCTTTTGTGCCTCGTCCACGTACATTCCATGAACGTCCGGCGCGTTTTCGACCGCAATGACATAGGATCGATGCTGATACATTTTCAGAAAATAGCTGCCATGCTTATTTAGAATTGGGAAATGCGTGGCAACGATGATCTTTTGCGCCCTGACGCTACCCTGACTTGTTTCGGCGGTTGTGCCGATCAGCTCGCGCACGGGGGTGTATTCATAAATGTTCAGCCCTTGGGCGATGGACGCAAGGAACTTCAACGGATGAAACTGCGCCTGACGGCGGAATCTCTCGGCTCCCGCGACAGTAAACGGCAGGGGGAGCGTCTCTGCGAATTCTGCATGAAAACCGATCTTATCCAGTGCTTCGATTTCCTTTTCGATTTTTTGCCGATCGTCCAGTGAATAGACATAGGCGTCTTTATCTTCAAAGTCGCAGTCGATGTTTTGGCACAACTCACGCAGCTTGTCCAGCGCCTCCTGGTTGGAACGCAGGTACATCTGCGCTTTTTCAATTCCCGATTGACGAACCAGCTTATCGTAAATCAAACCGTGCTGCGAAGTGATTTTCGCCGTTGTGTTTTTCGTAATTCCGTTGCCGATTCTGTCGGCGTCAACCAGCACATAGTTGACGCCTGCTTGGCCCAGCAGATAGGCGCACAGAATCCCCGTGATTCCTCCGCCAATGATCAAAACATCGGTGTGAATATCTTCCTGTAAACGATCAAAAGTCGGGAGTGTTGACGTCTGAAGCCATAATGAATTCATTTTGAAAGTACCTCCCCAATTTGAGACACTCCAGTCGCATACCACTAGCATTTCTTTTTTGGTCAATACTATACAGGAGACAACATGCAAAAGAGCCAGCCTCGGATTTATCTCGGTAGGCTGACTCTTACTATTTTCTTATGGTTTATTTTAAAGGCGGCTGCTCAAGTCAATGGGACAGAAATATCCGTTTATCCGCTCCCGACCGGATCAAGGCGGTATACAGCAGCAAGCCGCATACGCAGCAGGCCAGCAGCTCACCCGCACCGACCAGCAGAGCACTCGTGGCATAGACCGGCCACGAAAAGCCGAACAGCACAATGGTCAGCTCCAGACCGATAACCACCGCATTGATAAGCACAGGCGGCAGCGTGGCCACAACCGGCAGTCCGAACGTGCGCACGCCCCTCAACTTGTAGGTCAGCCAAGCCGCCAGCAATGTGGCCAACGATCCGAACAGGATATCCCAGGCGCCGGCCAAATTATTGCCCATGGCGAAACCGATCAGATTGGCAAGAACACATCCCAGCGTCAGACCGGGAATGGCCGCCGGGGTAAACATAGGCAGGATGGTCAGCAGCTCGGATACGCGAAAGGAAAAAAGGCCATACGCGATGGGGGCAACGGCAAGCGTGAGGGCTGCGTACAACGCGGCGATCAGCCCGCCTTCGGTCAGAGTACGAAGCGTCTTTTGCGTTTTCATAGGGCATTCTCCCTAGTTTTATTTAAGGTCAGGATGGTTACGAACTGACCGCAGCCATTCAAGGCGGCTGCTGCCCCGCCGACATTGTCGACTGTCACACTGTATCACGCGCCGCTGTGAGTGTCAAGTCTGTATCACACAAGCAAGGCCAGAATGCAGACGCCCGCCGTATAAACCAGTCCCCACACAGCAATGGCGATACTGTTCATAATCATGGCGCTTTTTCGTTTGCCGACGCAGGCAAAGGGCAGCCCGATCATGCCGATGATGGCACCAAAAACCGGAATGCTGAGTGCCAGGATCCCCAGAATAAAAGCCACATGCCCCATCGACCGAGTCTGCTCCTGCACGGCCAGATGATGACCGCAGTGCTCGCATACCTGCGAACTTCTTTTTACGCGTTCATGGCAATAAGGACAGCGCATGCAAATGCCTCCTCGTTTACAAAAATCGGCAACAGGATAATCAGCAGATTCCATCTTACCAGCATATTGGTGATTTGTAAACAGCCAGATCAAAAATCAAGTCCGGTAAACGTGACCGTTTACCGGACTTGCCTTACGGTACTTATTTCAGGTTGGCTTTCAGGGTTTCAAGCTGTGCAGTCAGCTCGCTCGGCAGCTTGTCGCCGAATTTCTGATAGAACTCAGCAATGCCGTCGGCTTCCTTGGACCAGAGTTGTTCATCAACATTCAACAAATCCTGGAGGGTTTCGAAAGACAAATCAAGACCCTCAATGTTGATATCTTCCGCTTTGGGGACATACCCAATCGGAGTCTCCACCGCGTCAGCCTTGCCCTCGCAGCGATCGATAATCCATTCCAGAACGCGGAGGTTGTCGCCGAAGCCCGGCCAGATAAAGTGGCCTTCGTCGTCGAGACGGAACCAGTTGACATTGAAGACCTTGGGAGCCTTGTCGCCCAGCTTCTCGCCCATCTCCAGCCAGTGTGCCCAGTAATCGGCCATATGATAGCCGCAGAAGGGCAGCATCGCCATGGGATCACGGCGGACAACACCCACAGCACCGGTCGCGGCCGCTGTGGTCTCAGAGGCCATGATGGAGCCTACGAACACGCCATGGTTCCAGTCGCGGGACTGATAGACCAACGGAGCGGTTTTGGCACGGCGGCCACCAAAGACAATCGCTGAGATGGGCACGCCCGTGTGAGAATCAAATTCAGGAGACACGCAGGGGCAGTTTTTGGCCGGAGCGGTGAAGCGGGAGTTGGGATGAGCGCCCTTGGAGCCATCCGTGCAGTCCCACGTTTCGCCCTTCCAGTTGAGCGCATTCTTGGGCGGGTTCTTGTCCAGACCCTCCCACCAGACGGTGTTGTCGTCGAGGTTGTGAACAACGTTGGTGAAAATGGTATCCTTCTGCGTGGAAATCAACGCATTGGGGTTGGACTTCATATTGGTGCCGGGAGCCACGCCGAAGAAGCCGTTTTCGGGGTTGACGGCCCACAGACGGCCATCCTGACCAATGCGCATCCAGGCAATGTCATCACCCACGCACCAGATCTTGTAGCCCTTCTTCTCATACAGCTCGGGCGGAATCAGCATGGCCAGGTTGGTTTTGCCGCAGGCAGAGGGGAAGGCGGCCGCAATGTACTTGATCTCGCCCTTGGGGTTCTGCAGGCCGAGGATCAGCATATGCTCGGCCATCCAGCCTTCCTGACGGCCAAGGTTGGAGGCAATACGCAGGGCGAAGCACTTTTTGCCCAGCAGCACATTTCCGCCGTAGCCCGAATTAACCGAGATGATGGTGTTATCCTGCGGGAAGTGGCAGATATACCGCTTCTCTTCATCAATATCGCATTTGCAGTGCAAGCCGCGCACCCAGTCGTTGCTGTCGCCCAACGCGTCGAGCACTTTCTGGCCGATGCGTGTCATGATCGCCATATTGAGCACCACATAGATGGAGTCGGTCAGCTCAATGCCGTATTTGGCAAAGGGCGAACCCACCGGGCCCATGGAATACGGGATCACATACATCGTACGTCCTTTATAACTTCCGCGAGCAATATCATACACCATTTTGTAAGCATCGGCAGGTGCCATCCAGTTGTTTGTGGGGCCTGCATCCTCTTCCTTCTCGGAGCAGATAAAGGTGCGATGCTCTACACGCGCAACGTCATTGACCGCGGTACGGTGCAAATAACAGCCAGGCAACTTCTCCTGATTCAATTTGAGTATTTCTCCGGTTTTGCAAGCCTGAGCGCGCAGTGATTCAAGCTGTTCATCCGAGCCGTCTATCCAAACGACTTGATCGGGTTGAACCAGAGCCTTCTTTTCTTCTATCCACGCAAGGACGGATTGGTTCTGGGTCATGGTATAAACTCCTTTCAACATTCAGCGAATTTTGCTCCATTATAGTATAATTCTATTATACTGATTTGCTTGGAAAACACAATATACAAAGTATGAATAATTTGATAACATTTTTCTGCCGCGTCAGGAATTTTGCATTTTTATGACGTTAATCCTGCATAATGGCGTTTTAAAAGTCCGCTTGGTCGATCGGCATCGTCGCACAGGCATTCAGGTTGGTGCCAGCCACACGGCCTGCCTGCCACTCGTAATACGCCTGTGCGCCCACCATGGCCCCGTTATCACCGCATAGCGCCAGCGGAGGTACATACAGCTTGAGTCCTAGCCGGGCGCATTCCTCGCTCATGCGGCGGCGCAACCCTGAATTGGCGGATACGCCGCCTGCCAATACAATGGTTTGGGCGCCGGTCTGCTTTGCCGCCAGCAGCGTGTTTTCGGTCAGCATCTCCACCACACGATACTGGAAGGAGGCACATAGGTCGTCAATATTGACAGTCTCCCCCTTTTGACCGGCGTTATGCAGCAGGTTGACCACAAAGGTCTTAAGCCCCGAAAAGCTGAAATCGTATTCACTGCCTTCGACACGGGGGCGGGGCAGACGATAGGCATGGGGATCCCCTGCCGCCGCGCGCGCATCCAGATGGATGCCGCCTGGATAAGGCATGCCCATTGCGCGTGCCGCTTTGTCAAAGCATTCCCCCGCCGCATCGTCGCGCGTGCGTCCTACCACATGAAAGCGGGTATAGTCCTCTACCTGCACAATATGGCTGTGCCCGCCCGACACCACCAGACAAAGAAAGGGCGGCTTAAGCTCGGGATAGGCCAGATAGTTGGCCGCGATGTGCGAGCGCAGATGGTGTACCGGAATCAGCGGCAGACCGGCCGACAGCGACAGCCCTTTCGCGAAATTGACGCCCACCAGCAGCGCGCCGATTAGACCGGGCGCATAGGTGACGGCCAACGCGTCCACAGAAGAAAGCGGCGTTTGTGCCTGTTCCAGCGCCTGCCGTACCACACCGCAAATAGCCTCGGTGTGACGGCGGCTGGCGATCTCAGGGACAACGCCGCCATATAATTTGTGTTCTTCAACCTGCGAAGCGACTACGTTGGATAACACGCGGCGGCCGTCCTCAACAACCGCTGCCGCCGTTTCATCGCAGGAGGATTCAATGGAAAGTATTTTCATGTGCCATTCTCCAAACTCGGGATTCTTGAAAATAAGAAATTATCCGTTGAGTTCATCCGGTGAATATCCATAGCCCGGCTTTTTGTATAATTGATCGAGCTTATCGGCAATTTCGGGCTTATACACCGCCTTGGGCCATTCCGATGCCGGCACTTCTTCAATGCCCACCGTGATATAGTCCTCCGATGCGCCCATCGTTTCCTTCACCGCGGCCACGATTTTTTCGGTCAGGGCGCGTTTTTGCTCCTCGGTGCGGCCCGGCCATAGCTTGACTTGAATATGCGGCATGGTACATCCTCCTCGTCTGGAAGGCAGGCAGCAGAGCCCGCCTTCTATGTAATCTTCAGAAATACAGGGAATACAGTGCAGCGTCCTCTTTGGGAGAATCATAAAAGCCCGGGCGAATCCCATCCCGCTCAAAACCAAAGGATTCATAGAGTTCGATCGCCACCGTGTTGGACACGCGAACCTCCAGCGTCAGACGGGTAAGGTCATGGGTACGCGCATAGTCGATGGTCTCCTTCAGCAGTGCCGAGGCAATGCCCTGGCGGCGATAGCCGGGATGAACCACCAGATTGGTGATCGTCCCCTCGTCCAAAACATGATACATGCCGATATAGCCAACCGCCCGTTCGGCCTCCACATCCTCGGCGACATAAAACACCGCCAGGGGATTGTGCAGTTCCTCCGCCAGCGCATCGTAAGACCACGGCCGGGAAAAGGCCGCGCTTTCAATGTCGGCAAGATCGTCCAAATGATCGGCATGCATGGGGGTAATGACCAAGCCCGCAGGGGGCTTGCTACTGTGACTGTCCATTTCTCTGTCCTTTCCTTGTGTACATCATCGTTTGGCATCCTCTATGGGGAATAACCGCCTAGTGGTTTTTCTATGGTTTGCCGATTTCCTGTGCCAGCGTCTGCACTGCCCGGTCGAGCTCATCGCGCGTCTGCCGATAGCATTCCAGATTGCCGCCGTAGGGGTCGGCAATTCCCTCACCACCGTCCACCGACAGGATGCGTACCCTGTCGGCATCGACACCCATCAACAGGGCAGCCCGCGCATGCGACGCGCTCATCACGGCAATAACATCTGCCTCGCGCAGCAGCTCAGGCGTTGCCGGCTGGGAGATATGCGCTGCCAACTGAATGCCCAGCGCTTTGTCAATCTCGCTCATGGCCGCGATGGCGTTGGTGCTTGCCGGGGTTCCGGTTGCTGCGAGACCGGCGCTCTTCACTATTATATCCTCCCTGCCACACTTGTCAAGCGCGCGCCGCATCAGGGCTGCCGCCATGGGGCTGCGGCAGGTGTTGCCCGTACATAAAAACAAAACCGTCATGTTTATCACCTTGCCTTTCCGGCGGGAGCAATCGAATCTCATTGCTTGGCATCATACCACGTTTTGCCTGTGTGCACATCCACCGACAGTCGTACCGCCATGGTGACGGCGTTCTCCATCTCCTCCCGGAGCAGTGCCGCCGCTTTTTCAGCCTCGTTTTCAGGCGCTTCCACCATGAGTTCATCGTGTACCTGTAAAATGAGCCGTGCCTGCATGCCCTCCGCAGCTAGCCGGTTGTGCACCCGCACCATGGCCAGCTTAATAATGTCGGCGGCCGTACCCTGAATCGGCATGTTGCGTGCCACACGCTCACCAAACGCCCGCATGGCCGCGTTGGAGGCCTTTAGCTCGGGCAGAGGTCGGCGTCTGGCAAAGAGCGTTTGGGCATAGCCCTTGTCCTTGGCCACGGCGATCATGTCTTCCATAAAGGCTGCCACGCCCGCATAATGCTCCAGATAATGCTCGATATACCGCTTGGCCTCGCCGTAGCTGACATGGATATCCTCCGACAGCGAGTGCGCGCCGATACCGTAGACAATGCCGAAATTGACCGCCTTGGCGCGTGAACGCATCAGGGGGGTGACCAGCTCTTGGGGCACATCAAACACCTGGGAGGCCGTCACGCGGTGAATATCGGTGCCCGAATTGAAGGCGCCGATCATCACGCTGTCGTTGGCCATATGCGCGAGTACGCGCAGCTCAATCTGGGAATAGTCGGCGTCGCACAGCACCCATCCCTCGCGTGCCCGGAAGAAGCGGCGCAGCTCGCGTCCCAGTTCCTGCCGTACGGGGATGTTTTGCAGGTTTGGCTCGGTTGATGAAATGCGGCCGGTGCGCGTTTCGGTTTGATTGAAGGAGGAATGAATGCGGCCATCGGGCGCGATCACCTTAAGCAGCCCGTCGCAATAGGTGGATTTGAGCTTGGACAAAGTGCGGTATTCGAGCAGCATGGCCACCGCCGGATGTGCGTCGCGCAGTCCTTCGAGTACCTCCGCATTTGTGGAATAGCCCGATTTGGTCTTCTTTTTGGCCGGGAGCCCCAAATCCTCAAACAGTGCCTTGCCCAGCTGTTTGGGGGAATTGAGATTGAACTCATAACCCACCGCTTCATAAATGCGCGTTTGCAGCTCGGTGATCTGTCCGTCCAGTTGTCTGCCGAAGGCGGCAATGCCTTCCTCGTCTACATCAAAGCCGACATGCTCCATAGCGGCGAGTACGAGTGCCAGCGGCAGCTCCATGTCCTTCAGCAGAGATTCCTGTCCCTGCTCGCGCAGGTGATCGAGCAGCGTATCCGCCACCGCAGGCAATAAAGCGACCCCGTTGTCCTCTCCCAGTACCTTGGGGAGGGGGAGAGCATATTCCTGCGCCAGTCTCGTCAGGGTATAGTCCGATGCCAGCGGATTGAGCAGATACCCTGCCAGCAGCGTATCCATCACGATGCTTTGCACAGGCTTGTCCTCCGCCAGCAGCGCGGCGCACAACGCCTTACTGTCCGATACCCGCTTTTCGATCTTTTCATCACACAGCAGCGCCTTGACCTCTTCAAAGCCGTTCTCGTCCGCGCGCAGCGACACCACGCGGCCGTCAAAGGCCGCGTACACCCGGGACAGCCGACCATTCTCGGTTTTGGCGGTCACATCCAGCCGTTTATGCTGTTCGACCCAGGCCAGCAGATCGCCACCCGCCTCTTTTCCCTCCACGGTGACGCCTTTTTCGGACGGTACCGACGAAGGCTCGACCGCCGGGCTCTCATGCAGCCCCATCTTTTCGATCAGTGAAAAGAACTCCAGCTTTGCCAGCAGTGCGGACAACGCCGCCGTTTGTACGCTGTCCTGACGATAACCCGCCAGCTCGCGCGAAATCGGCACGTCACAGCAGATAGTGCCCAATCGCTGACTGAGATAGGCGCTCTCTTTGCCCGCCCGCAGCTTTTCCCGCAGGCTTTCGCGGATATCCAGCGTGTCCAGCTGCTCATAAATGGCATCCAGACTGCCAAAGCGCTGCATCAGGTCGAGCGCCGTTTTTTCACCCACTCCGGGCACGCCCGGAATATGATCGCTCGCATCCCCCATCAGCGCTTTCAAATCAATGAGCTGAGAGGGGGTGAGGTGGTATTTTTCTTCAATAGCCGCCTTGTCGTAAACCGTCGTCTCGGGCCGCCCCATTTTGGTTCCTGCCAACAGCACGGTCACGCCGTCCTCCACAAGCTGCAGCGAATCCCGATCACCTGTGGCAATAAAGCACTCGTCGCCGCTCTGTTTGGCCGCGCGGGAAAGCGTGCCCAGAATATCGTCCGCCTCGAAGCCTTCCTTTTCCACCACATGACAGCCCATCAGCGTCAGCAGCTGCTTGAGTATGGGCATTTGGGTGCGCAGCTCCTCGGGCATACCCTTACGCCCGGCCTTGTAGTCGGCATATTCCTTGTGCCGGAAGGTGGGCGCGTGCATATCGAAGGCAGCGGCAATGCCGTCGGGCTTCACCTCATCCCGCAGCTTTTGCAGGATAGTCAGAAAGCCATAAAGGCCGTTGGTGTATTGCCCGTCTTTGGTGGACAGCAGCTTAATGCCATAGAAGGCACGGTTGATGATGCTGTTTCCGTCCAATACCAGCAAGCGCATGGGCAGAATCCTCCCCGTCACAAAATTTTCCTTATTTCTGATCAGTATAGCATAAATACCGCCGCAGTTCCACAAGCAACCGGCAAACCATGTACATTTTGCGTGAATATGCCTAGTATGCCCGGCTCGGTGGGGTCTATGACAGCACAAAAATGCCTCTCCTGATGCAGGGGAGGCAGCAAAGGTTCAGGCTATTCGCGAGGATAAGGGCGCACACACAGGTGCGCCCCTACCGTTTATACTTTAATCTTCTTCTTTCCTCTTTTCTCTTCGGGCAGGAGTCGTTTGAGCAGGCATTTGTAATAGGATGGCGGCAGCGCGCCTCCCACATGCTCGCACAGGCGCCCCCTCACCAGAATCATGACGCAGGGCATTCCTCCGATGCCCAGTTGTGCGGCCAGATCGGGCTGACTGCCGACATCGATGCTGCCGCACTGGACAGCGCCGTCATAAGAGTCGGCCAGCGACTGCAGCGTCGTAAGAAGGCGCTGACTACCCGGATAGTCCATCGACCAGAAGCCAAGCACTACCGGCACCTTGCATTGTATCACCGTTTGCTCGAAATTCGCGAGAGTGACCGAAAGAACCTCTTGTGCCATCCCTGCTGCCTCCCCTTAATGCCTGTGCAACCCGCTCGCCTCTCCATCAATCGAGGGGCGTTCTTCTGTTCCATACCTATTCGGCGGGTGGTCTTTTCATAACCATGGGGGGTCATTTTCCGCGCCTTGGCGATAGGCTTGCGGGGCGGTCACGCCATGTGTTCACTCGCTGCGCAAAAGGCGTGGGATGGCAGAGGTGAATGGTGATGGGTTAATGGAGAGGGGAGAAGCAGAATGGGAAAATCTATGTAAGCTATTTACAATATGTTCGAAAAAAGGTGTCTATTATTTCCTTTTTATATAATTCTTCAACCTCTTTGGTGATAAAGATGGTTAAGTTGCATAATGATCTCGTCAATGCTACATAAAGCCTACATTTTGTTGCATTGTTTTCTATCTTTATGCCAAATAAGTATGGGGCCAAATCTGTAGTAAGAATAAAAAGACAGTTTTTACCCTCCTGTCCTTTGATTACATCAATTGTATTCACAACCACAATATCTCTTTTTTCTTCAAGTTCATTATTAGGTAGCAGATTAATTGTTTTAGCATAAGATTCACGGGAAAGCCAAATATTTAGGCTCGTAAAAGTTTTTGACATTGCGGCTTTTTTATTGCATAGCTTTTTACTGCATTCGAGCAATATTTCAGCGCGATGATACGATATTCGTTTAATCATAAGCTGATTTTTATTTGGGAAGGCTTTGCGTATGTCAGCCTCAATTTCCTCTGCAATCATTACTCTAATATCAGGCTTTTCCATTTTTTCGTGTGTTATATATTTGCCTTGCTTTTTTGAAATATATGACAGATCAAAATTTTCGCGTTCTATTAAAGATTGGCAAGACAAGTCTGATTCGAATACAATTGAGATTGAACCACCAGTTTTATCGGACGCTTGCTTTTCC
>JAEZJA010000049.1 GCA_023415895.1 Bacillota bacterium | reverse complement strand
GTAATAGGCAGGGCCCGGAAAACGATCTCTTCCGACGGCCCGGATAGAAGTAGCTGAAACCCCAATACTCCGGTAATATTCTTCGCGCTCAACGCATAATTGTAGACAATATCCGCACTGGATTGGTACATGAGCTTATAACCAATAACCGTTAGCGCAGCAATGGCGACAGTGAACCCCCCAAGATAGATGAATCCCTTCTTATCCATTCTAAAACGAAGATGAAACTTCAGATGAAACGTCTGCCATAGGATCCAAATCAACAGAAGCCCAAGCGCCATTTGCGCAATGTGATGAATGGAAATCCACATATAGGGATTGTTTGGGTCGTTTGCTTGATATCCAATCACATTTGCAAAGTTACCACTTATCAGGCTTACGCTTTGCTGAAAAATAAGTAATAGATCAAACGCAACGATAAATCCGCCAATATGTTTGATTTTGGTCATACACGACACCCCATAAAAACTTTTCAACTTCTGAGTTCTTGCTCTATTTACGGGAATGCATAAATCCATAACAACGCGATGATTGTCCCGGTCAATGTGGAGATAAATATTCAAACCATATCTCTGTTATACTTTGATTATCAAGTTCCTTTCTATCCATACATAACATCCCCCGTTGTGTATAGTTGTTTTCTTCATGAGCAAATCGGACAAAACAAAGTCGGCAGCTTAATTATATTACATGGGTTATCAGACGTCTATACTTTTTTGCTTTCTCTGCACCTGGTAATTGTGATTTCCACAAAAATGTCTGCAGGTGTGTGGGATACATTAAAACAATGTCTCCAACGAGAACTAGACCTTTTGAGCAAAACGGGTATGATGGCCAAAGACCGTGAGCAAAGAGAAAACTGGTAAGATTGCACCCAAAAACGAAATGCACCCACCTGTACCCAAGCAAAAGGGCATCGTTCATTGTATCAGCAACCATACCTTTAGACAAAACGAAAGCCGCAGCAAGGCGCACTGTTCTAAAGCAATAACAAAACCCGTCGAAAGAGTTTTCTCTTTTGACGGGTTTTGTCATTGCTTCGAGCCGTTTTGTTATTCTGAAGCGGTGTTGTTTTTTCATCAAACATCCTTTGATGAAATTCAGCAATATAGTGGAGTCCCCGGGAGGAAAAGGGTCTACTGGTAGCATGTCATTAGGCATTCTTCTGCCATGCTTTGGGCGAAAATAGGAATAGCATGGGAAAAATCTCCAGTCTCCCGAAGAGCATATCCAGAGACAGAACAATTTTGGACAGAATCGAGAAGGAACCGAAATTCCCCATAGGGCCAACGAGATCAAGGCCGGGGCCGATGTTGTTCAGACAGGAAAGCACGCTGGTGATGGTGGTGTCCGTACTGAAATTGTCCAAAGAGACGATCAGCATGGAGACGATGCAGATGACGCAATAGGCGACAAGGAAGGCGGACACATCGTGGACGACCGATACCTCCACACGTTTGCCGTCAATATGTACCGACTTGACATTGCGTGGACGAAGCATGATCTGCATTTTGTTTTTGAGGTATTTGATGAGGATCAGAAAGCGGGAGATTTTCAAACCGCCGCCGGTCGAGCCCGCGCAGGCGCCAAGAATCATCAGCAGCATGATCATAAAACGGGAAAACTGCGGCCAAAGGTTAAAATCCACCGTGGCAAACCCGGTCGTTGTCATGATGGAGGAGACTTGAAAGAAGCTGTCCAGAAATGCTTTGCCACCGTCAGTATAGGACGGCAGGATATTGATGCCGATAAACACCGTTGCCACAAGCATGATGATGAAGTAAAGCCGCACCTCTTCGTTTTTGGCAGCCGCTTTAAAGCGCCTTGTTAACAGGAGGTAGTATACACTGAAATTGACACCGAACAAGGCCATAAATATGCCGATCACCAGATGAATATAGCTGCTTTGATAAGCACCGATGCTCAGATTTTTGACGGAAAACCCGCCCGTTCCGGCCGTGGCAAAGGAGTGGGTAACCGCTTCAAACAGCGGCATACCACCCGCGAGCAGCAGGATAATCTCCAACAGTGTCAGGACAATGTATATCGCGTACAGATACCGGGAGGTCTGACGAATCGTCGGGGTAAGCTTTCCCACCGAAGGCCCCGGGCTTTCGGCACGCAGAATGTGCATCGTTTCTCCGTTTCCTCGGGACAGTGGAATGACGGCCAGCAAAAACACGAGAACGCCCATGCCCCCCAGCCAATGGGTAAAGCAACGCCAATAGGAGATGCCGTATGGAAGACTTTCGACTTCCGGCAGGATGCTGGAGCCTGTGGTCGTGAATCCGGAGACGGTCTCAAACCAGGCGTCAATGACATTGGGGATCGCTCCGCTAAGAACAAAGGGAATGGCACCAAATATTGAAATCAAAATCCAGCTTAACGCAACGATGGAAAAACCCTCCCTGGCGTAAATGGCTCCTGAAAAGCGGATAATCGACAACACCGCGCCGATAATAAGAGCCGCAAGTATGGCCACGCCAAAACCGAAGACAGAGGAATATTCCTGTTTAAATAAGGATATCAGCAAGGCCGGAACCATAAAGAGCGCTTCAAAAAGAAGTACCTGTCCGGCGTATTTCGCTACGGCTTTGTAATTCATCGGCCGTTACCCTCTGAGCGTACGAACAAATCGGAGATGTCGGAAATGGCATATTCGATTTTCGTCACGACAATAATTGAATCGCCGGCTTTCATGCAGTCAGTGCCGCGCGGAATGATGATTTGCTGATCGCGCAAAATCAGAGCAATTAACGTATTGCTGCGGAAACGCAGGGCTTCAAGTGGTATGTTGAGAAAATCACCGGATTCCTGTACGGTAAACCCGAGTGCCTCGGCTTTTCCATCCAAAATGCGATAGAGTGCGTCAATGCTACCTGCGCTAGTCGCGTTCGCAGCGCGTACATATCGCAAAATGATATTGGCTATCAGATGTTTGGGACTGATAATTGTGCCAATACCCGTCCCGCGGAAAAAATCACTGTATTCAATATGATTGTTCTTTGTGATGGTTTTGGGAACGCCGATGTAATTGGCAAACATCGAAATCATGAAGTTTTCTTCATCCAGCCCCGTCAAGGAAACCACAGCGTCCATGTTTTTGATGCCTTCGTCCAGAAGAAGCTGTTGATCGGTACCGTTGCCGCAGATGATGGAAACACCCGGCAGTTTGTCTTCAAGGTAGCGGCAGCGTTCGGGAGAGCATTCAATGATCTTGACATCCACCTTGTTTTCAACCAGCAATTGTGCCAGATAGATGGAAATATTGCTGCCTCCTATGAGCATGACGCGCTTGATGCGCATCGTCGGCATGCCGAAAGCCCGTGCGATCTTAGGCAACACCTTAGGAGGTGCGGCTACGGTCAGCTTGTCCTCGACATGCAGCTCAAAATCGCCCGAAGGTATTGAAACATTGCCGTCCCGCTCGACAGCGCAGACAATCGCCTTGCATTTGAGCAGATCTTCCAGCTGGCAGAGCTTTTTACCGGCAAGACTGCTCCCCGAGGACAGCAGCAGCTCCACCATATCGGCTCGGCCACCGGCGAAGGTATCTCGCTTCAAAAACGAAGGGAATTGCAACAGATGAAACGCTTCGTTGGCGGCAGCTTTTTCCGGGTTAAAAGAAAACGTAATACCGAAATCGTTGTTTAGCAGCTGCATCTGTCGATCGTATTCCGGATTGCGCACGCGGGCAATGACGCTGCGGCATCCCAACTCGTGGGCGACCATGCTGCAAAGCAGATTCACTTCGTCACTGGCGGTGACGGCAATCAACAGATCGGCATCGGCGACATTGGCTTCCTGTTGAACCTCGACAGCCGCACCGTTGCCTGCTACCGTAGCAACATCCAGTTTGTTTTGCACATTTTGCAGAACTTCCATGTTTTTATCGACCACCACAACATGGTGTCCTTCCTGACACAGCTGTGTGGTCAGTATGTAACCGATTTTCCCCATCCCTACAATAACGATGTGCACGAACTGATTATCCCCATTCATCTATCATTTTTTAATTTTATGAATCCCTAAACCTAAATCTAGCATATATAGTGAGAAAAATCAATTGTCTTGCAGAAATGAGCATCTTTTAGTTATAATAGTTAGGAAAATCATGAAGCAAAATTGGCAGACCCACATGGGGATAGAATGCTTATGCGTACATTCCCCGTTTGCCAAAGATGCAGCAATATGGTATACTTTACTATAAGCTTGCGTAATACGACAGGATCATCCTGCTTGACGAAAGGTGATAACGATGGAGTGCAGTATTCGTAACTGGAGAGCGGAAGATGCCTCTGACCTTGCAGCGGCTTTGAACAACAAAAAAATACACGATAATCTGAGAGATGGCTTGCCCTATCCGTACACGGAAAAAGATGCTGAGAATTTTATCACCGCTATGCTTCAGGCAGATAAAAAAACCACCTATGCATTTGCAATTACGGTCAATGATAAAGTCGTGGGGAGTATCGGCGTGTTCCGAAAAGAGAATATTCACGCGCGCACTGCGGAAATAGGGTATTATGTGGCAGAGCCGTATTGGGGGCAAGGACTCGGAACAGAGGCCATCCGGCAGACCTGCAAGTACATTTTTGAACATACCGATATTGTTCGGATTTTCGCCGAGCCGTTTGCCTATAATGTCGCCTCGTGCCGAATTCTTGAGAAGAACGGGTTTGTTTTCGAAGGTGTGCTCAAAAGCAATGCAGTCAAAAACGGACAAGTTGTGGACATGAAAATGTACGCGCTTATCAGGCCATAAGAGATAAACAAAACGAACATATTCCGCATTTCAAAAGATCTGCTTCCCTGCGCAACAATAAACCGATCTATAAAACTCCACCGGCTTCAGAAGCCGGTGGAGTTTTATTTCTGATTACTATAGCAGCCGATTGTCACCCAAGAAAGCGTTTGGCAAGCCACAATTTACCCTGATAGGGTGGATAGCGCAGCGGCACATCAAGAGCCGTGCTTTTGTGGACAATGCTCTTGTAATGGCTGAAGGTATCGAAGCCATATTTTCCGTGATACTGTCCCATGCCGCTGCCGCCCACGCCGCCGAAGGGCATTTTGGTGGAAACCAGATGCATCAACGTATCGTTAACACAACCACCCCCGAAGGACACATGCTCCAGCACAGCCCGTTCGGTCGCCTTATCGTTCGTGAAAAGGTAGAGAGCCAATGGTTTGGGACGCTTGATTATTTCGGCAAGCGCGTCACCCAGCTGATCATAGGCAATGACGGGCAACAAGGGCCCGAAAATTTCCTCCTGCATAACAGGAGAAAGAAAGGTGACTTCGTCCAGTACGGTCGGCTCGATACGACGCGTGGAGCGGTCATAACTGCCGCCGATGGCAGCGTGCTCATTCTTCATAAGTCCCAGCAACCGCTCAAAATGCTTCTCATTGATAATACAGGGATATTCTTTGCGATGAAGAGCAGAGCTGCCCCACAGACGCTTAAGCTCCATTCGCATGGCTTGAAGGAGTTTGTCTTTGATGCGACGGTCGGCCAGCACATAATCAGGTGCCACGCAGGTCTGACCGCTGTTGACCGTCTTGCCGAACAGGATGCGGCGTGCAGCCAGACGAAGATTGGCTGTATGGTCCACAATGACCGGACTTTTTCCGCCAAGTTCGAGCGTAACCGGTGTCAGATGGTGCGAAGCGGCCTCCATGACCACCTTGCCCACCTCCATACTGCCCGTGAAGAATATGGTGTCAAACGGTTGTTCAAGCAGTGCGGCGTTTTCCTTACGCCCACCCTCCACAACCGCCACATAGCAGGGAGGATACAATTCACTCAGCAGCTGCGCTAAGGCATGGGAGACATGCGGCGCATAGGCGGAGGGCTTAACAACCGCACAGTTGCCTGCCGCAATGGCTGAAATCAGCGGATTGAGCGTCAGCTGAATCGGGTAATTCCAAGGGGAAATGATCAGGGCTACACCGTAAGGCTCGGGAAGAATTTCACCAGACGCCGGAAAATGGAGAGGGGAGAGGCGCACTTTGCGCGGCTGCGCCCAGCATTCGACTTGGCGGATGGCGGTATTGAGTTCTTCATGCACCATCCCCAGCTCGGTGGCGTAGCCTTCAAAGGCACTTTTGTTCAGATCTGCCTGAAGCGCTTTCAATAGATCGGGTTCCCGTGCCTTGAGCAGCAGCTTGAGACGGCGAAGCTGCTCCAGACGAAAGGGCACGGGCAAGGTTTTTCCGGTTTGAAAATAAGCATGCTGCTTTTGAACCAGACGTTGAAGATCCATCGTATCCCGCCTTTTTCATAAACAATATCGTTGTTGGCTAATGCTCTGATGGTATTCCGGCGATAGCTTCCGAGCTTTGAATCACCCTCGGAGATTTATCCTCTCTAGTATACACGAACGTCCAGCATTTCACAACGAAAAAACCGAAACACACGGGGAAATATCGTTGATTTCAATAGGGATTATCCGTCATCTCACCACGGTTATGTTCATTTCTTGATAAGATATCTCGTTAATCCATTGTGTATCTGTTAATAAAGGATAATCTCTGCATTACCACTTTACTTTATTAGCAAGATAGTGTACAATGCTTCTTGAGCAACAAACCATTACCAAATGTTTTAAGGGGTGTTTCGTTTGAAAAAAGTATTGTCAGTGGTTACGGCCGCTCTGATGGCGTTGACACTGCTGAGTGCCTGCGGTGCCGGACAGGGTGCAGCAAAGGCCGAGTATGTAGTGCTGGACGAAGAACTATCCAACGAAGAGTATGCGATTGGTTTCCGCAAGGCGGATCAGTCACTGCGCGACGAGGTTCAAAAGACCCTTTGTGAAATGAAAAAGGACGGCAAGCTGGCCGAGATCACCAAGACCTGGTTTGGCAAGGATACGTCCACGGTTCCGGACAGCTTTACGGCTTCCAACAGTACGGACGACTCACTGCAAAAGATCAAGGATAAAGGCGTGCTGATTCTCGGTTTGGACGATTCCTTCCCGCCAATGGGCTATCAGGACGATGACGGTACGATTATCGGTTATGACATCGACTTAGCGCGTGAAGTATGTAAACGGATGGGTGTTGAACTGAAGCTGGAGCCCATTGATTGGGACAGCAAGGAATTTGAACTCAACGGCGGCAAGATCGACTGCATCTGGAATGGCATGTCGGTTTCGGATGAACGCAAGGCAGCCATGAATCTGAGCGAGCCGTATATGGATAACCGCCAGGTAGTCGTATCCCTGAAAAAAGAAGGCATCTCCAAGCTGACCGATCTCAAGGATAAGCACGTTGTGCTGCAAGCCGGTTCTACCGCCGTGGATGCACTGGAAGGCTCCGAGGTTAAGAATACCATTGCCGAATCCGTCGAGGTGGCTAACAACGTATTGGCACTCTACGAGCTCAGTAAAGGCACCGGCGATGCGGTGATCATGGATGAGGTCGTTGCCCGCTATTACATAGCGCACCTGTCCGAATTGAATGCTGTCGCCAATAAAGCGCAAGAGAAATAAAAGCCAATTGCCGAAATAGCCGAGAATGAAGAATAAGAGCTGGCGTTATGCCGGCTCTTATTCGGCGTTTCAATTGTGTGGATTGAAGAATGGTTGAGGGGTAATCTATGTCTTGGGATGGTATTGTCAATGTAATACAACGTATGCTCATGACTTCGGTGACTACGCTGGAGCTTTTCGCGCTCACGCTCGTGTTTTCGTTGCCGCTGGGCTGGGTGTTTGCCTTTGGCCGCATGTCACGCTTCAAGCCGCTGCAATACGTCACCCGGTTTTATCTGCTGATCATGCGGGGAACACCGCTGATGCTGCAGTTGATTTTCTTCTGGTATGGTCTGAATATCAGCAACAACCGGCTGCTGGTGGCGATCGTTGCCTTCTCGCTAAATTATGCGGCCTATTTTGCCGAAATATACCGCGGCGGCATCGAGAGTATTCCGGTTGGACAGCATGAGGCTTCGGATGTTCTGGGCTTTTCCAAAACACAGACCTTCTTTCACATTGTGCTGCCGCAAGTCGTCAAAAAGATATTGCCTGCCATGGGCAATGAATTTATGACCCTTGTCAAGGATACCTCGCTCGCACAGATCATTGGCGTGGTGGAGATTGCCAGCCTCGCACAGAAGATCACCTCCAAATCCGTGTCCATCATTCCCATTGTTGTGGCCGGTATCTTTTATTTAATCATGAATGCCGTGGTCTCCAAGGGCTTTTCATTGGCGGAAAAGAAATTGGGCTACTATCGCTGAAAGGAGAACTGTTTCGTGAGTGTACTGGTTGCCAACAATCTGCAAAAAGGCTTTGACGGAAACGAAGTGCTGCGTGACATTTCGTTCAGCGTGGAAAAAGGAGAGGTATTGTCCGTGATCGGCCCGTCCGGGTCGGGTAAATCGACGCTGCTGCGCTGTGTTACACTGCTCGAGCGTGTGGATGCGGGGCATATCGCCTACGGGGATCTGCTGATGGCGGAAAATGGGGAGGATGGCCGGGCCGTTTACAGCCCCGCTCCCGTGCTGGGGCAAATTCGCCGTAAATTCGGTTTGGTGTTTCAGAATTTCAATCTTTTTCCTCATTTTAATGTTATGCGCAACATTACCGAGG
>JAEZJA010000219.1 GCA_023415895.1 Bacillota bacterium | reverse complement strand
ACGGGTTGTCCGTTCCAGCATTGACTTTTCGGGAATGGAGTGTCAGGAGGGAGAAGACCCCGTCGTACCTTTTTCCTTCGAGACAACCGAAGAACTAAAGAATTCGGTGGACTGTCATATTACCTGGACAAGCCCCCAAACGAAGCAGGTGATTTTGGATAACCTTCATCGGTCTCCGCTGTATAGTGGAAAGATTCATGGTGTCGGGCCGCGCTATTGTCCCAGTATCGAGGATAAAATTGTCCGCTTTGCCGACAAGGAACGACATCAGGTGTTTATTGAACCCTGCGGCCTGCAAACGGAGGAAATGTACCTTCAGGGATTGTCCTCCTCTTTGCCGGTTGACGTTCAGCTTTTGTTTTTAAAAACGATTCCCGGTTTGGAGAAGGTACGGGTGATGCGACCCGCCTATGCAATTGAATACGATTGCTGCGACCCCCTTCAGCTTGACAGCACGCTGGAATTCATGGATATACCGGGTCTCTATGGTGCGGGGCAGTTCAATGGCAGTTCAGGTTATGAAGAAGCCGCCGCCCAAGGATTGGTTGCAGGCGTCAATGCGGCGTTGAAAATTCTCGGCAAACACGCCATGCGATTAGATCGTGCGTCGAGCTACATTGGCACCTTGATAGACGATCTGGTAACCAAGGGTTGTTCCGATCCCTATCGCATGATGACTTCTCGTTCAGAATATCGCTTGATTCTGCGACAGGATAACGCGGATGAGAGGCTAACCCCGATTGGCCGCGAGGTTGGGTTGGTCAATGATGATCGCTGGGGGCATTTCTGCCTGCGACAGCAGCAAAAGCAGCAAGAACGCCAACGACTTCACGACACGATTTTGCCGCCAAGCGAGGAACTGAATGCTCTGCTTGTTTCATGTGAAACATCGCCGGTTACCAGTGGGATACGCCTTGAAGACTTGATTCGTCGACCACAACTCGATTATGAAAAACTCACCCCGGTTGATCGCGACCGCCCAGCACTTGAACCGTTGGTATTTGAGCAAGTGGAAGTTGAGCTTAAATACGAAGGGTACATCAAAAGGCAGATGGCGGCGATTCAGGAGATGCGCCGGCTGGAAAAACGGCTGCTGCCTGAAAGCACCGACTATTACAACATTCATGGGTTACGCAAGGAAGCGCAGGAGAAACTAATGAAGGTGCGCCCGCGCAGCATTGGACAGGCCTCACGGATCAGTGGTGTCAGCCCATCGGATATTTCGGTATTGATTGTGTGGCTGAGCAGTAAAGAAACAAAACAGGGGGAAGAGACAACACATGACTATGGATAAGCAACTGCTAGCGCAGCAGGCGGAACAGCTCGGTTGCCCTCTGACGGATTCGATGTTGGAGAAATTTGCGGTTTATGCCTCTCTGTTGGTGGAATGGAACGAGAAAATCAATTTGACGGCGATCACGGACCCGACAGATATTGTTTATAAACATTTTGTAGACAGCCTGACGCTGTGTTCTATGGTGCCTCATAAGGCATTCTCTCTGATTGATGTTGGAACAGGGGCGGGGTTTCCGGGTATCCCCATCGCCATTGTGCGGTCGGACGTGAAATTAACGCTTCTGGATAGTCTGAACAAACGCCTGCTATTTCTCAAAGCGGTCTGCGATGAATTGGGCATTGCGGTGACGCTTATTCATGCACGAGCGGAAGAGGCTGGGGTGAAAGCCGACTATCGTGAACAATACGATTTGGCAACTGCACGAGCGGTGGCATCGTTACCGGTTTTATGCGAATACTGTCTCCCATTTGTCAAAGTGGGGGGCAAGTTTGTTGCAATGAAAGGGCCGGAGGGAGAAAACGAGGTTATGGCCGCTCAAAAAGCCATAACGGTATTGGGCGGAAAACTTGAAAAAGTGGAAAAACGAACGATTGCTACCGTACAGGAATCCTATGAACGCCAGCTGATTGTGATTGACAAAATGACGCAGACTCCTTCAAAATACCCAAGAATGACTGCGAAAATCAAAAAGCAGTCACTATAATTATAAGAAACGACAACACCAATCGGCATAAAAGGAAGGGCTGTCCGGCTATACTGATACGGAAAGGATGTATCAGTATGCAGATTATTAATCATAGTCACAAATACAAAGCAAGCGGAAAGATATTGATGATTCCGACAGGGGACATTCAATCCAATCCAGAACAGCCGAGAAAAGAATTCAGTTATGAACGACTGCTGGAATTGGCGCAAAGCATTCGTGAAAACGGATTGCTCAACCCGGTTTCGGTCACGTTGGTGGAGGATAAGCCTGTGTTGGTTGCAGGCGAAAGAAGGCTTCGCGCGGCAAAAATCGCCGGGATTCCACTGATTCCCTGTATTATTGTACAAGCAGACAGGCAACAAAGCGCGCTGCTAACGCTCATTGAAAATTTGCAGCGCGAAGATATGAACTGCTTTGAGGAAGCCGAGGGCATTCAGCGTTTAATTGTGATGTATGGGTTGACACAAGAAGAGACAGCCAACCGATTGGGATGTGCGCAATCTACGGTGGCGAACCGCCTACGATTGCTTCGATTGGGCGAGGAAGAGCGAAAAGCCATCCTTGAGGCGGAGTTAACCGAACGACACGCGCGTGCACTGCTGAGGCTTAACGACCCGGAACTGCGCAGTCTCGTTTTGCAGCGTGTTATTTTGGAAAAGCTCAATGTAGCACAAACCGAACAAGTCATTGAAGAAATATTACGCCAAAACGAATCCGAAGAGGAGGTCAAAGAAGGCATCCGCCGCAAAGTGACGCCCCTGATTCGGGATGTGCGCCTCTTTTTGAACACGGTGAACCATGCCGTGGATACGATGCGTAGGTCAGGAATCGACGCCAGCACGATGAAAAGCGAAACGGATGAATATATTGAGTATGTTGTGCGCATACCAAAG
>JAEZJA010000141.1 GCA_023415895.1 Bacillota bacterium | reverse complement strand
CACTATGCGGTGGCGAGCGCGTTCCATCTGCCCGTGGCAGATGCCTCGTGTGCACTCATGCTCAACCTGTTCGCACCCTGCAGCGCGCAGGAGGCGAGCCGGGTGATCCGGCCGGGCGGTTATCTGCTGATGGTTGTTCCGGGTGAACAGCACTTGATGGAGCTCAAGGCCGCGGTTTACGAGCGCCCCTATGCCAATGAGACACCCTCGGATGCGCTGGAAGGCTTTGCACTGGCGGACAGCCGCCGTGTAACCTATGCCATGGCGCTGTCCTGCACACAGGATATTGAAAACCTGTTTCTGATGACACCCTATGCGTATAAGACCAGACCGGAGGATGCTGGCAAGCTGCGGCAACTCAAAGACTTGAAGGTAACGGCCGATTTTCGGCTGCAGTGGTATTGTCGCCACAACGAAATGACATCATAGCGGCGGAATGTGGGCCCCGCTTTGATTGTATAGAAACTCAACAGTAGGACTATGTATGTGGGAAGAAAGAGAGGCCTTTCATTATGGGAAGATTATTTGGGACGGACGGCGCGCGCGGCGTTGCCAACAAGGAACTGACATGTGAGCTGGCTATGTCCATCGGACGTGCCGCCGCCATGGTGCTGCTGGACAATGAGCATCACAGTCCCCGCGTGGTAATTGGCAAAGACACACGCGTATCCTCGGATATGCTCGAGGCGGCTATGGTCGCTGGTTTGTGTTCGGTCGGTGCGGATGTGACAATTCTGGGTGTGGTACCCACGCCGGCAGTCGCCTATCTTGTCAAAAAATACAACGCGGATGCGGGTGTCATGATTTCCGCGTCGCACAATCCCTGCGAATACAACGGCATTAAGATCTTCAACGGCGAGGGCTATAAGCTGTCCGACGCACTGGAGGAAGAGATTGAAGCGATTGTTCTGGACGGCGCCCATGAGCCGCCCTGCCCGGTCGGCGGTGCGGTCGGACGTGTGCATACCTGCCGCACAGCGGTAGACGATTACGTACGTCATCTGCTGGACGGCACGGACATTAGTTTGCGAGGCATGCGCATTGCCGTGGACTGCGCCAACGGTTCGGCAAGTGCGACGGCACGCAAGCTGTTTTCGGCACTGGGGGCTGACTGCGTATACCTTAACGATCAGCCAGACGGCACCAACATCAACGCCAACTGCGGCTCCACCCATATGGAGGGGCTCATCGAGCTGGTTCAAAAGCTCAAGTTCTTTGCGGGCGTGGCGTTTGACGGCGATGCCGACCGTTGCTTGGCGGTGGATGAAAAGGGAAATCTGGTGGACGGCGACAAGATTATCGCTGCGCTGTCTTACAATATGAAGCAAAAGGGCGAGCTCGACGGCGGCGCGGCGGTGGCTACGGTCATGTCCAACCTCGGGTTGTTTCGTTTCTGTGAGGAGCAGGGCATTAAGCCGGTAACGACCAAGGTTGGTGACCGTTATGTGCTTGAGGAAATGCTCAAGAACGGGTACGCTATCGGCGGCGAGCAGTCTGGTCATATCATCTTCCGCCATTATGCGACAACGGGCGACGGTCAGCTGACAGCGGTCAAGCTGCTGTCCATGTGCCGTGAACAGGGCAAAAAGCTGTCGGTGGTGGGCGATATGATGGAGCGCTATCCCCAGGTCATGGTCAACGTCAAGGCGGATACCGAGCAAAAGGCGCGTTTTGCCGCCGACAAGGAGCTGGACGCCTTCATCGCCAAGAGCGGCGACAGTCTGGGCCGCGACGGACGGGTCTTGGTTCGTGCTTCGGGCACCGAGCCGCTCATCCGTGTCATGGTGGAGGGGCGCGATTTTGACGCGATCAATAAGCTGGCGGTTTCAGTGGCGGATAAGATTAAGCAAACGCTGGCCGGGCCGAGCGTGGAATAAGAAATTTGGTTTAAAGAAGGGCATGGGCGCGACAATGAGAGCAGCAACACGGTGGAGAGACTATGAACTGATCGACGCAGCCGATGGTGAGCGTCTGGAGCGGTGGGGATCGATAATTCTCATCCGCCCCGATCCGCAGGTGCTGTGGAGCACGCCCAAGACCAATCCTCTTTGGAAAAAGGCGCATGCGCGCTACCATCGATCCTCGTCGGGCGGTGGGCAGTGGGAGCGTCTGCGCCCCCTGCCCGACAGCTGGCAGATTGCCTATCCGCTGCCGGAAAAAGAGCTTCATTTTCAGCTCAAACCCATGGGCTTCAAGCATACCGGCCTGTTTCCCGAGCAGGCAGTCAACTGGGACTGGATGGCGGAGTGTATCGCGGCAGCCGGACGGCCGGTCAAGGTACTCAACCTTTTCGGCTATACCGGCGCGGCGACGCTGGCCTGTGCGGCGGCAGGCGCTTCGGTCACCCATGTGGATGCCTCCAAGGGCATGGTATCATGGGGACGTGAAAATGCCGTGGAATCGGGCCTAGCGGATAAGCCTATCCGCTGGCTGGTTGATGATTGCGGCAAATTTGTGCAGCGCGAGATACGCCGCGGCAATACCTACGACGCGATTGTGATGGATCCACCCTCCTACGGACGGGGGCCAGGCGGCGAGGTATGGAAGCTGGAGGAGCAGATTTATGCGCTTCTAAGCCAATGCGCCGGGCTGCTGTCGGATGAGCCGCTTTTCTTTGCGGTCAATTCCTATACAACGGGGCTGTCTCCGTCGGTGATGCAGTATATGCTGGGTACACTGCTCAACCCCCGGCTGGGCGGCAGCGCCACAGCGGATGAGATCGGGCTGCCAGTGACGCAGTCGGGGCTGACACTGCCCTGCGGCGCCACGGCAATCTGGAGCCGTTGAGCAAGGACAGCAGTAGAAAGTTGGGATAAAATGGACATTATCACGGCAAGCGGCGTACGCTTCCGCTATGAATATGACACGACAACGGCCGATGTGGCGGATGAGCAGTCGGGGACGGTGCTGGACAACGTGGATCTGACCATCGGTCAGGGCGAATTCGTGGCGCTGCTCGGGCACAACGGCTCGGGCAAGTCCACGTTAGCCAAGCATTTCAACGCGATGCTTCTGCCGACGGGCGGCAAGGTATTCGTGCATGACATGGATACGGTTGACGAGGATAAGAAATATGAGATTCGCCGCACGGTCGGTATGGTTCTGCAAAATCCCGACAACCAGCTGGTTTCCACGATTGTGGAAGAGGATGTGGCTTTTGGGCCGGAAAACCTCGGTGTCGAACCGACGGAGATCCGCCGCCGTGTGGACGATGCTCTGCGCACGGTCGGTATGTACGATTACCGCACGCACGCGCCGCACAAGCTGTCGGGTGGCCAGAAGCAGCGGGTGGCCATTGCCGGTGTTCTGGCCATGCAGCCCGAATGTCTGGTGCTGGACGAGCCGACGGCCATGCTCGATCCCCATGGTCGGCAGGAGGTGCTTGACACCATCAGCCGCCTCAATCGTGAGCAGGGCATGACCGTGGTGCTGATTACGCACTATATGAACGAAGCCACGCTGGCTGATCGCATCGTTGTGATGGACAACGGCCGTATCCTGATGCAGGGCAAGCCGCGCGACATCTTCTCCCGTGTGGATGAGCTGCGTGTGGTGGGATTGGATGTTCCCCAGCCGACCGAGCTTTGCGATGCGCTGCGCAAGCAGGGTATCCCGCTCCCGCAAGGGATATTGACAGCCGAGGAATGCGCCCAGGCATTATCCTTGTTTTTGGAGGCTCCCCATGCCCGTCATTGAAACGAAGCAGTTAACCTATATCTATTCTCCCGGCACCCCCTTCCAGATGGACGCGATGACCGATGTGTCCGTCTGCGTGGAGAAGGGGGATTTTGTCGGCATTATCGGTCATACCGGTTCGGGTAAATCGACATTTGTACAGCATCTCAACGGTCTGCTGCGTCCGACCTCCGGACAAGTGCTGCTCAACGGCAGGGATATCTGGGAGCAGCCCAAAAAGATTCGGGACGTGCGCTTTCAGGTGGGACTGGTGTTTCAATACCCCGAGCACCAGCTGTTTGAAGAGACCTCGTATAAGGATATTGCCTTCGGTCCCAAAAACATGGGGCTGAGCACAGAGGAGATCGACGCACGCGTGCGCCGTGCCGCACACTTTGTCGGCTTGCGGGATGAGCTGCTGGAGAAATCCCCCTTTGATCTGTCGGGCGGCGAAAAGCGGCGGGTGGCCATCGCCGGAGTCATGGCGATGCAGCCTGAGGTACTCATTCTGGATGAACCCACGGCCGGGCTCGATCCCAAGGGCCGGGATATGATTCTTGATCAGATTGCCGCCTATCAGCGGCAAAACGGCACAACCGTGCTGCTGGTCTCCCACAGCATGGAGGACATCGCGCGCACGGCCAAAAAGGTGCTCGTGATGAACGAAGGACGGGTGGCGATGTTTGCACCTACACCCGAGGTGTTTTCGCGTGCGCAGGAGCTGCAGTCGATTGGTCTGGCCGTGCCGGCCGTGACGCGCGTCTTTATGCAGCTGCGCGAGATGGGCTACGATGTGGGCGACAATGTCTATACGGTTGAACAGGCGCGGGATAGGCTGCTGCCTCTGCTGAAGGGAGGGGTGCGGCGTGCTTAATGGCATCACAATCGGTCAGTATTTTCCGGGAGATTCCCTTTTGCACCGCATGGATCCCCGTGTGAAACTGGTTTTGACCTTCGTATATATTTTTGCGGTGTTTATTCCGCAGAACTGGGCGGGCCTGGCGCTGGCGGTGGCGTTTCTTGCGACGGCCATTGTGCTCTCGCGTCTGCCCATCAGGATGATTTTGAAAAGCCTCAAGCCCATTCTGCTGCTGGTTGCGTTTACATCGGTGCTGAACATTTTTTATGTGTCGGGCGGCACTCCGCTGGTGGACTGGGGCTTTGTGCATATCACCTCTCGGGGTCTTGTGACAGCGGCGTTTATTGCCATCCGCATTTTCTCGCTGATTGCGGGCAGCTCGCTGCTGACCTACACGACCTCGCCCACCACGCTGACCGACGCGCTCGAACGACTCATGAGTCCTTTACAGGCGGTGCATCTCAATGTCCACGAGCTGGCCATGATGATGACCATCGCCCTGCGCTTTATCCCCACACTGATTGAGGAAACCGACAAGATTATGTCGGCACAAAAAGCGCGAGGTGCCGATATGGAGAGCGGCGGGCTGATGCAGCGCGTGCGCGCGCTCGTGCCCATTCTGGTGCCGCTGTTTGTTTCCTCCTTCCGTCGAGCTTATGAGCTGGCAACGGCCATGGAATGCCGCTGCTATCGCGGCGGGGAAGGGCGTACGCGTATGAAGCAGCTGCATATGAACGCTGCCGACGGCGTGTGTATTGCTGTGGCTGTGGTGTTTGTGGCCGGGCTGGTGGCCCTTAATTTTGTACTGCCTTCGATTCTGTAAAACGATAAAATAAGAAAACCTTCAGAAATTTCCAATGCGAAATATTGTTTTTGAGGTTATAATCACGAAAGGAAGAACGCGCCATGCCCAGACTGTTGCTGACTCTACAGTACGACGGCACGCGGTATCATGGTTGGCAGGTTCAGCCCAACGGCGTGACGGTGCAGCAGACGCTGCAGGACGCGGTCGAAAAGGTTACCGGCGTGCGGTCGGGGATTACCGGCTGCAGCCGTACCGATGCGGGGGTGCATGCGGCGATGTTTTGCTGCACAACCGACACCCCTTCCCGGCTGCGCGGAGCGGGTATGACAGCAGCGCTCAACGCTTGGCTGCCCCGCGATATCGCCGTGTATGACTGTAAGGAGGTGCCTGATGATTTTCATCCGCGCTACAGCGCGCTGGGCAAACGCTATATTTACAGGCTGTGGAATTCACCGGTGCGCAGTCCTTTCTGGGACAGGTATTCCCATCAGGTGCGCTTGCCTCTGGATGAGGGTAGCATGAATCGTACGGCGGCGGGCTTTGTGGGTACACACGATTTTGCCGCTTTTTGCGCGGCGGGCTCGAGCGTACAGGATACGGTGCGCACGGTCAGGCAATGCGGCGTTTCGCGCGATGGGGAGCTTGTTACCTTTTCCGTGGAGGCGGACGGCTTTCTGTACAATATGGTGCGAATTATGGTGGGAACACTTCTGGATATGCAAAGTGGACGGCTGGAAAGCAATGCGCTCGAGTCCATTCTGGCATTGGGGTCGCGCACGGCGGCGGGGGCCACCGCTCCCGCCCGCGGATTGATGCTGGAAAAGGTGTTTTATCCGGATTTCACGATGTAAGGAGGACAGGACAATGACGAAAACGCGTGAGAAAACAACCGGCGCTCATGCGTCTCCCGACGCGGAGTTGACGCAGCCACAGGTGATTCCCGGCCGCAAAAGAAAGCGCCGCCGTCATATGCTGCTGCGTATCCTGCTCCGGCTGTTTGTGGTGGCCGCGCTGGTTGTCGGCGGGGTTTTTATATGGAAGAACTGGGATTCCGTTGCCCCTGAAAGCGCCGTGATCTGGCTCAACGAAAAGCTGGCGGGCGGACAGAGCGGCGATGGGTATCCGGTTACGCTGACCGGCAGTGCCGTGCTCAATATGAATGAAACCACCGATGGTCTCGCCCTGCTGACCGACACCGCCTATATCGTGTATAACAGCAACGGTGGGGAGATCGTCAGCCGCCCGCACGGGTTTTCCCATCCGATTTTTGAGTCGGCAGGCAAATGGACGCTGATTGCCGAGGCGGGCGGTACGCGCGTACGACTGGAAACACGTGCTGCCACGGCTGCTGAGATGACGGTGAGCAATGCCATTGTCGGCATCTCCGTCAGCAATACCGGCAACATCGCAGTGGCGACCGGCTCTTCCAAGGAATATACCTCGGAGGTTGTGGTATACGATAAGCACCAGAAGGCAATCTATCACTGGTACAGCCCCGATCTGACGGTCATTGATGTGCAGCTGAGTCCGGACGGAAATTCGATGGTGCTGGCAGGTATTATGGCCGATGCAGGAGTAATGCGCTCTAAGCTTCTTTTCTATGATCTGGACAAGCAGGAGCCGATCGCCGAATACGTCGATACCGATCTGCTGCTGTTCAGCGTGCACTATTTTGACGACGGCCGGGTGGCGGGCATCGGCGACAAGGCTGCATGGATTGTTTCCAAGGATGGGTCGGTGCAGCAAAAGCAGTCCTATGACGGACATGAGCTGGTCGGGTATGCCGTTTCAGACAATCAGATTGCGGTGGCGCTGCGCAATTACGGCAGCGGGGACGGGGGTTCGCTGATGACGGTCAATTCCAACGGAGAAATGCTCAGCACGATGACGTATGCCGGTGCGTTTCGCAGTATAGCATCCTGCCGGTCGGGAGTGCTGCTGCTGACTTCCGAGCTATTGTACCGCAC
>JAEZJA010000057.1 GCA_023415895.1 Bacillota bacterium | reverse complement strand
TGGAAACCAAGGTGTTTCTGGGCAGAAAGCCTGACCACATTGAACGCGGCCCTGACGGCTGCATTCTCAACAACATGCCGCCTCAGCTCGAGCTGGATGTACCCATCATGTTTTCCGCCATGTCCTATGGCTCCATCAGCTACAACGCACACGAATCCCTAGCCCGCGCCGCACAGCTGCTGGGAACTTACTACAACACGGGTGAAGGCGGCCTGCACAAGGATTTTTATCAATACGGCCCCAACACCATCGTGCAGGTTGCTTCGGGACGCTTCGGCGTCTACAAAGGATACCTGGACGCGGGCGCCGCCATTGAAATCAAAATCGGTCAGGGCGCCAAGCCGGGTATCGGCGGACATCTTCCGGGTACAAAAGTGCTGGAGGATATCTCCAAAACGCGCATGATTCCTGTCGGCTCGGACGCGATCTCCCCCGCTCCCCATCATGACATTTATTCGATTGAGGATCTGCGGCAGCTGGTCTATTCGCTTAAAGAAGCGACCGCCTACCAAAAACCGGTGATTGTGAAAATTGCCGCCGTTCACAACGTCGCGGCCATCGCCAGCGGCATTGCGCGAAGCGGCGCGGACATTATCGCGATCGACGGTATCCGAGGCGGCACGGGCGCGGCTCCCACCCGCATCCGCGACAATGTCGGTATTCCCATTGAGCTGGCGCTGGCAAGTGTGGATGAGCGCCTGCGTCAGGAAGGCATCCGCGGCAACGTGTCCATTGTGGTCGGCGGCAGTATACGCTCGAGCGCCGATGTCGTGAAAGCGATCGCGCTGGGTGCGGATGCGGTCTATATTGCCACCAGCGCTCTGCTGGCGCTTGGCTGCCACCTTTGCCGCTCCTGCCAGACGGGCAAATGCAACTGGGGCATCGCCACACAGCGGCCCGATCTCGTCAAGAGACTCAATCCCGACCTTGGGTGTCAGCGGCTGGTCAACCTGATTACGGCGTGGAAGCGGGAGATCAAGGAAATGATGGGTGGCATGGGCATCAACTCCATTGAGTCGCTCAAGGGCAACCGTCTGATGCTGCGCGGCGTGGGACTGAACGATAAGGAACTGGAGATTCTAGGCATCAAACATGCCGGGGAATAGTCCATGTTCCAACAAGCGATTTTTCAAGAACTCATAACACTGCTTCGGCGGAAAGGCGGATTCTCCATGAAACGCATCTATGTCAATGAAAAGTGGTGTCTGGGATGCCACCTGTGCGAATACAACTGTGCCTTTGCCAATTCGGGCGTGCGCGACATGGCCAAGGCGCTTAAAGGCGTGACCATCAACCCGCGTATTCAAATTGAAGAAAACAACGGCATCTGCTTTGCCGTATCCTGCCGCCACTGCGAAGAGCCGTTGTGTGTCAAGGGCTGTATCACCGGCGCTTTGTCGGTCAAGGACGGCATCATTGAAGTGGATCGCAGCCGCTGTGTCGGCTGTTATACCTGTATTTTATCCTGTCCCTACGGCGCGATTATGCCGTCGGATCAGGGCGTTGTACAGAAATGCGAGCTGTGCGTGCAGAATAGCTGCGGTACGCCCGCCTGTGTACAGGGCTGCCCCAATCAAGCCATTGTTTTTGAAGAGAGGTAACCAATATGAACTATGTGATCATCGGCAATTCGGCCGCGGCCATCGGCTGTGTGGAAGGGATACGCGCTCATGACAAGACCGGTTCCATTACCTTGATCAGCGATGAGCCCTATCACACCTATTCCCGTCCGCTGATCTCCTACCTGCTTTATGGCAAGACCGACGAACAGCGTATGAAATATCGTCCGGACAGCTTTTACAGCGATAACGCCTGTACCCTTCTGGCGGGCAAACAGGTAACCGAAATTCAGGCTAAATCCAAACGGGTCATAACAGCTGACGGGCTGTCTGTTCCTTACGATAAACTGCTGATTGCCACCGGCTCCTCTCCCTTCGTCCCTCCGATTGAAGGACTGAACGCCGTTGAGCATCGTTTTTCGTTTATGAAGCTGGATGATGCCAAAGCCCTGCAAGCTGTACTCACGCCTCAGGTGCGGGTGATGATCCTGGGCGCCGGATTGATCGGTCTGAAATGTGCCGAGGGCCTTGCCAATCATGTTGGCAGCATTACCGTCGTCGATCTGGCCGACCGCATTCTGCCCAGTGTTCTGGATCCCCATGCCGCCTCGCTTGTGCAGGAACGGTTGGAGAATCACCGGATTTGTTTTCGTTTAGGAGACAGCGCCAAAAAATTCGGGGAGAATTTTGCGATACTCGGCAGTGGCGAGACCATCGGTTTTGATATTCTTGTGACCGCCGTGGGCGTTCGTCCCAATATTGCGCTTGCTGAAAAAGCCGGCTGTGACGTCAATCGTGGGATCGTGACCGACAGCTATTGCCGCACAACCCTTCCCGATATTTACGCGGCGGGCGACTGTGCCGAATGCATGGATGTCACAACGGATAGCAGCCGGGTGCTGGCACTGCTGCCCAATGCCTATATGCAGGGCGAATGCGCCGGAATTCATATGGCGGGTGGCAGTAAACCGTATGACTTTGCCATTCCCATGAATGCGGTCGGTTTCTTCGGGTTGTCTGTCATCACGGCGGGTGATTATAACGGTCAAGAGGTTGTGGTGGATACCGGTTCGGAAAACAGCTACAAGAAGCTGATCACGCGTGACGGATTGCTCAAAGGGTATATCCTGGTGGGCGATGTGGCGCGAGCGGGCATCTACACCTCGCTCATTCGCAAGAAAATCCCTCTGGACACCATCGACTTTGAGCTCATCAAAGATAAGCCGCAGCTGATGGCCTTTTCCAAGACCGATCGCGCCCAGATGCTCGCCGGAGTGAAAGCGTAAGGCACGCATTATCATCGGAAAGGATGACAAATCATGAATATTGATGCAAATAACATGCATTTTCAGCAGCTGAATGAAGCGGTGCGCTCCACAACCGATCGCATGGTGGTGATCGATCACTGCAATGGTCAGCGGTACATCGCCAGCGGTTTATCTGACCGCTCCATCACGATCAACGGAACTCCCGGCAACGCGCTGGGCGCTTATCTGGACGGCTGCCATATTACGGTCAACGCCAATGCGCAGGATGCGACCGGGGACACCATGAACGAGGGGGTCATTGAAATTCATGGCTCATCGGGAGATGCCACCGGGTACGCGATGCGCGGCGGCAGGATTCTGGTGGAAGGCAACGTCGGGTACCGGGCGGGCATCCACATGAAGCAATACGAGGACAAGATTCCGGTTTTGGTCGTGGGAGGCACGGCGGGAAGCTTTCTCGGGGAATACCAAGCCGGGGGGATCATTATCGTTCTGGGCCTTGATGTGGATAAAAGTGAGCCGGTCATCGGCCACTTTTGCGGCACGGGCATGCACGGAGGCAGAATCTATCTTCGCGTCGAGCAGCTGCCGCAAGATCTACCCGAACAGGTGATTGCCGAAAAGGCAAATGAACAGGACATGGAGACGATCAGCAGCTATTTAACCGAATTCTGCGCCGCATTTGATAAGAACGAGAAAAAAATCCGCAATCATACCTTCTACATTCTCAGACCCAATACAAAAAATCCGTATAAACAGCTTTATACTCCCAACTAAATACGTTATAATGGGAGCAACCTAAAGCCTCCCTTGAGGGAAAATCCGATGAGGTGTTGATTCTGAAAAGCCGTACCAACTCTCTTATCAGTCCCCTGCCTCTACGCTACCCCGAGGGGAAACCTTGTGATTATTACACCCGACTAAAAATATTGGAGGTGCCGGTTTATGGAGATCACCAAAAAAGAGATTCTGCAGTTTGTGGAGGAGAACGATGTCAAGTTCATCCGTCTGGCTTTTTGCGACCTGTTCGGACAGCAGAAAAATGTCTCAATCATGCCCGATGAGCTGGAGCGAGCGTTTGACTGTGGAATTTCTTTTGATGCATCGGCGGTGCAGGGCTTTGTAAATGAAGAGGAATCCGATCTGCTGCTAATTCCAGATCCCTCCACATTAACCGTTTTGCCTTGGCGGCCCTCTCATGGACGGGTGGCG
>JAEZJA010000067.1 GCA_023415895.1 Bacillota bacterium | reverse complement strand
GGAATCCGGTACAAATACGGATACCACATTTTTTAAATTGTCCAGGGTATAGGCCTCCTGTACCCAGCCAAATGTTCTCTCAGCCACGTTTCATTCCTCACTGTAGTTTTCTTACAGTATAGCATAGGCAGAACAGTTAGGCAAAATATTTTGGTCTGTAAAAGGCCTGTTGACTATTTGTGACAATCTATGTTATAGTTGCACTGCTTACTGGAGGGTAAGTCGTTCATTGAAACGACGCGCTGGATAAGGTAGCAGGCTGAAATGCTTGCTATTTTATCCGGCTTTTTTTTATTTAAAGGAGGAAAATATGGATTTACTAAACGAAAATGTTAAACAGATTTATCTGAAGTATCTGACAGCGGCTTTTGGAAGCGCCTTAATCACATCGATTTATAGTATGGCAGACATGATAATGGTCGGACAGTACCACGGTCCCTCCGGTTCCGCTGCTATGGCAGTAATTGCACCTGTATGGAATATACTGTATAGTTTCGGTCTGCTTACGGGTATAGGCGGCTCTATTTTATTTAGTGCAAGCCGGGGGAAATGCAACGACTCTAACCGTGGTAATGAATATTTTTCAGCAGCGGTAATTCTCACAGCCTTACTGTCTGTAATACTCTGGATATCACTCATATTATTTGAGGATCAGCTGCTGCTTTTATTCGGTGCAGACGATACACTGCTCCCCCTTGCAAAAAGTTACTTAATTCCAGTCAGATTTACTGTCCCGGTATTTCTTTTCACTCAAATGCTTTCTGCTTTTTTACGCAATGATTCAAATCCAGGACTTGCTACAAAAGCTGTAATGCTGGGCGGTGTAATGAATGTGTTTGGAGATTACCTGCTTGTATTCATTTTTGACTTGGGCATACTGGGTGCCGGCATTGCAACAGCTTTCAGCGCAAGTATATCACTGATGGTTATGCTGACACATTTTTTCAGTAGCAGACATACACTTCGGTTGAAACGTCCATACCAGTTGTTCCTGAAAACAGGGGAAATTATTACTGCAGGATTTTCTACATTTTTTATTGATATCGCAATGGGTCTATTAACAATGCTGTTTAATCGTCAGATCATGAGATATTCAGGAACTGATGCCCTTGCAGTCTATGGCGTTATCGTCAATATAAGTACATTTGTCCAGTGCTGTGCTTATGGCGTGGGACAGGCCGCTCAACCAATTCTATCCATTAATTTTGGTGCACAAAAACAGGAGAGAATAAATAAACTGCTGCGTTACAGTTTCATTACTGTTGCAGCTGTGAGCGGCATATGGGTCACGTTAACCATGTTGATTCCCAATTCGTTTGTATCCCTGTATATGGCACCCACACAATCCGTACTTAAAATCGCTCCTCCAATTATCCGCTGCTACTGCTTATCATTCTTGCTGCTGCCATTTAATGTCTTTTCAACATACTATTTTCAGTCTGTAATGAAACCGGGGATTTCATTTGTCATTTCACTTTCACGGGGTATTTTAATCAGCGGTACTCTCATAATGCTTCTGCCGGTATTTTGGGGGAGTGATGCATTATGGGCAGCTATGCCTGTGACAGAATTTGCAGTCGCATTATTTATCATACGATGCATGAGGAAACAGCACAGGAATCAACCGGCAATTTTAAATAAAGAATAGACAACTGAGACATGCAGAAGAAAAGGATTACGCCTCCTCTTCTTCTGTATGCCCAGCTGCGATTGGTCTTACTGTGATTCCATTGATTTCCACATGCTCACTGATGCCGATCACAATACAGGGTCGCCCCTCAATCATGCGGTTTTCCACAAGATAGGTCTTATCCGGGGCAACCTTGATACTCACATCTGTGGTCTTGATTTCAAAGCTCCTTGCATTAACAATATTGGAAGCAAGAAATCCCGGATTTTTCTCCTGTTCTTCCTGAGTGAACCGCTGTTCTAATTCCTCAAGCTTCTCCTGGGATGCGCCATTGTTCTCCAGAAGCTTCTTCATCTGGTATTTATCAATGGTAAAGGGCGCCGGTTCATCTTTTGTCTCTTCCAGCATCTCATTGATGGTATCATGGATGTTCTTTACTGTCTCAAAATCACAGTTATCTCCCAGAGTCTCCTCAATGATGGTCTGGAAGGTCTCCTTCTGGCTCTTTGCTGTCATTGGAATCACACAGCCTAAAAGTTCGTCGATCAGGCGCTCCGGCAGCAGTTCCGGATTCTTGGAATAATAGACAAGTCCATGAATATCGGTATTTCGGTCTGTAAACGCAGGAAATAAAAATCCGGTCTCCGGAGCTTCCACGATCCAGTCTCTGTTCCTGTTCTCGATTACATTGGCCTGGGAGTTATAACAAAGGCCTGCCTTTGACAGCTTCACCGGACAGATGGTGCACTGGATAAATTCATAGACAAAATCAGAGGCATCGTACATCTCCAGCCCATCGGAGGATCTTGCCGGTATATCATAGGCACAGTGAATCAGGATTATGTAATAGTTCTCGCCGTAATCATAGCTTGCTATCACCTTATCGTAGAATTCTTCAATCAGGCTGTCATCCTTTAACTGGCTGTCCCTTAATTTTAACAGAAAATTCTGTGTTCCTCCCTCTTCTTCTGTATGGAGCGGAAATTCCATATTAACCAGATTTTTTCCCAATGTGCCGGAAAGGGCGCTTTTAAAAATGGTAAAATATTTAAATGCCTCCTCCTCCGGAAGAGAGAGAAAGGCCTCCTTTAGTTCTGTCCGTTTATTCTTTTCTGCATCTACATAGCAGCCGCAGATCCGGCTGATGGCGCAGTTGGCCGGGGTAAAAAGCTTTTTTAATTCGCTTGCTTCTTTCTTGTTCATGAAAGGTACTCTCCTGTCTTAAAGCTGTGTGTTCCTTGGATATGACCAAAAAGCCCACGGACCAAAGGTCTGTGAGCTTTTTAATTCTATTTATTTCTCTGCTTTCCACAATCCGTGAAGATTGCAGTACTCATAGGCTGCCAGAACCTCGTCGCCTTC
>JAEZJA010000286.1 GCA_023415895.1 Bacillota bacterium | reverse complement strand
CCGACGGCGTAAGATGCATCGAGATGGCCACGGCCTATCAGGTGTTCGGCAACGGGGGCGTTTATCACGAGCCCTATACCTTCTATCGCGTGGAACGCAACGGCGAGACCATCCTGACCAATACGGTACAATCGTCGCAGGTGCTGGATACCGATTCAGCGTACGTGATGAACCGCCTGCTGCAGCGCGTTATCGTGGGCCCGAACGGCACGGGTAAGGGACAGCAGATCGGGGACAACGAAACCTTCGGCAAGACGGGTACCACCAACGACAACAAGGATGTTTATTTTGTCGGCGGCACGCCCTATTATGTAGGCGCCTGCTGGTTTGGCTATGATAACAACCAAGAGCTGATTAATATAACCCAGACAACCTATGCCAAGTCGTTGTGGAAGGCCGTGATGAACGAGCTGCACAAAGACCAGAGTGCCAAGAACTTCAACGAGTTCGCGGGTACGACAGTAACCGCGAATTATTGCCGGGATACGGGGCTGTTGGCAACCGATCAGTGCCCCAATACGGCCGTCGGCGTGTACAAGGCCGATAACGTACCCGGTCCCTGCACACTACACGGCGGGGCGGTGGCACAGCCCACAACCGAGGCTACACAGCAGGCACCGTCTACGACAGTTGCTCCTGCACCCGTTACAACCAATTCGACCTCACAGGCGGCGGTCGGCACAACCCTTCCTTCGGCGTCAACCACCGAACCCAAGACCGACGAATGATCTTCAAGATTCAGCCTATGTTCCAACGGTTGTCTTTGTGAACGAAAAAATCCATCGGCACATCAATGCCGGTGGATTTTTTGCGTTTCTACATCCGGGGGATGGATGCATCACAGGTCTGCGATGATGAATACCGAAGAAAGGGATTCGCATGAATACGTTCAAGTCAGAAAGGCGGATAATCGCTTGCGAAAACCAACGATGGAAGCTTTCGCTCGCGTTTTGTCTGCCTTTCTAGAACATCCCGGTGACGTTGTCGACCAGGTTGCCGACATTGCGCAGGGCTTTGCCGATGTTTTTTTTCATACCTTTTTTATTGTTGCGCATATACATCGAACCCAGCGCACCGGCGACACAGCCGACAGCCACGCCGGCGCCGATTCCCTTCATAAAGCCTGAACCACTGGACATACGCATTTCCTCCGTTCTTGTGAAAAATCATCATTTGGATGAGTTGCCTCTCCGTTCTTAGTGTTTCGCATGGGTACGGCTTCAAACGGGGGAATTGATGGAAACCCCACACTTGCCAGAACAACCGAAAAAGTGTACAATGCGTTTGTGCTTTTTAACTTTTGAACCCACAGGAAAGGATTTGACACTCCATGACCACACCCGTTTTAAATATCGTTCTGGTGGAGCCTGAAATTCCGCAGAACACAGGCAACATCAGCCGCACCTGCGCCGCGACCGGTGCGCATCTGCATATCGTGGAGCCCATGGGCTTCCGGGTGGATGACCGGCAGCTCAAACGGGCGGGACTGGATTACTGGCATCTGCTGAACATCACCTATTATAAGAACTTGGACGATTTTTTTACACGCAACACCGGCCCGTTTTTCTTCTTTACAACCAAGGGGCGGCATATTTATTCGGATGTACCCTATCCCGATGGCAGCTATCTCGTATTCGGCAAGGAGACCAAGGGCCTGCCCGAGGAGCTGCTGGCACAGCATCCAGACAGCTGTGTGCGGCTGCCTATGCTCAATGACGACACGGCGCGGTCGCTCAACCTCTCCAATACGGTTGCCGTGGGCGTGTATGAGGTGCTTCGTCAGTGGGGTTTTCCTGCCCTGCGCACACAGGGGCACCTGACCAACGGAGAGTGGTAGCAAAGCGAAAAGCATAAGTGCCTCCCAAGCCTCCCTCCTCAGAGGGAGCAACGGGCGGGAAAGTAAAGAAAGTTGAAAACAAGCTGAACAAAAAGATAATCCCAAATATGCAGGATATGAGGAAGACTTCTTCAAAGCGATACCCGCTGAAAAGCCCCTTTCAGCGGGTATCTTATACTAATCTTCGTTAGAAATGATGACACAAAATTTTTGCAAAACCGCATATATTAAAGTTTTTGTTCGATAACCAAGAAAAGTATTAGGAATGAAATGCATTCTTATCTGCATTCGGTGCATCCTAAAGTTTACTCTTCCATTTGCTTGCCCAGGAAGGCGGCCGCCACGGTGGCCAGCTTAACATCGCCTTCGTTCGGGATGGCGCCGCTTTCAGGCAGCAGCATGCATACGGCACCAATGACATCGCCGGCCGCCAAAATGGGCACGACAACGCTTGCATAGCGCTCCACACCTTCGACGACGGGTGTGCGCTTGGTCTCACCCGCGGCGGCAACCTTGGTGCGGCGCTGCTCGATGATCTCCTCAAGCTGTGAGGAGATGCGGTGCTCCAGAAATTCCTTGCGCGAAACACCGGCGGCTGCGACAACATGATCGCGGTCACAGATGAGCACAGGCATGCCGCAGGCACGCGACATGACATCGGCATAGGGTGTGGTGAAGGGGGTCATTTCTCCTACAGGGGAATACTTTTTAAAGACGACTTCGCCGTCGTTGTCGGTAAATATTTCGAGCGGATCTCCTTCACGAATCCGCATGGTGCGGCGGATTTCTTTGGGAATCACAACGCGGCCGAGATCGTCAATCCTTCGTACAATTCCAGTTGCTTTCATGGGCTTTTCCTCCAAATCCATAGTGATGTGTTGGGATGTGAACTAAACGCGGTTAAAAGGGCTGAATTTGGCGAAATTATGAGGAACCGAGCGAATCCTCCGGAATCAGGGCACAGCAATGATCAAGAAGATGTCTTTGCTTTGATACAGTCTCAGAATTCCCTTGTGCTGTCGAATACCATTCGAAGGTTTGTTTATATCGACGAGCAAAGTCAAACTTGCTCCTTTTGAACCACGGTTTGGATGACAAAAGTAGTATCTGTACCGCGCCCATGATTATGCAAAACCATATCAAATATTTCTATACCGACAGTTTTTACACAAACAAAGACGTCTCCAATGAATGCATAAATGATCTTGATAATAGAGATAATATCCTTTATAATTAGCTCAATAC
>JAEZJA010000285.1 GCA_023415895.1 Bacillota bacterium | reverse complement strand
CCTCACATGGAAGCTGCAGCTGGCGGGCTGCAATTCGGTGCAGGAGCTGATTGATTCGTCCCTGACTGAGGGGGCGGGTCAAGGCAGCGCCGACTGGTACACGATTGCGCTGCGCCAAGCCGCGCGTCTGGACGGCTCGTCCTACCGCTTTAATACCTATCGTGACGCGCTCACGGCCAAAAGGGACAGCATCGCAGGAGCAAAACCGACCGACCGACAGCGTATGGCGATCGCCGTCACGGCGGTGAACGGCCCCACAGATTGGGCGCGGGACGTGATCGACAGCACAACCGGCCAGTTGGGCATCGCCAGCGATGTTTACGGCCTCATCCTGATGGATGCAGGGGCGTATACCTCTGCGTCCGTTACCCGTGACGGGGTCATCCGTTCGATTTTATCCAAGCAGTTTGCCGACGGCGGCTGGGCGCTGACAGGAAGCGCGGCAGACGTGGATATGACCGCGATGGCGGTGCAGGCGCTGTCACGCTATATGGCCTACGACGATGTACGGTCGGCGGTGGACAGGGCGTTGACCCTGCTGTCCGATCGGCAGCGGGCAACGGGCGATTACGCCAGCTGGGGCACGCCTAATGCCGAAAGCACGGCGCAGGTTCTGATGGCCCTGTCGTCCTTGGGCATTGACGCACAGAGTGACTCGCGTTTCATTAAGAGCGGCAACACGGCGCTGGACGGCCTGCTGCTCTATCGCTTGGAGGACGGCAGTTTCAGCCACATACAGGGCGGCCGTGCCAACGATATGGCAAGCGTTCAGGCGCTGTGTGCTTTGGTATCTCTGCGCTTGGGTGGCTTGTATGGCTTTACCGATCAGTCGGTCGGACGGGGGGAAGCGACAACCACCACTTCGCCCTCTGCAACCCAATCCCCGGTGACCCAGACAACCGCCTCGTCGGCGCAAGGCAGTACAACAACCTTTGCATTGACGCAGCACACAGCCCAGACCGCCGAGACCGCCCCTCCCATTGCAACAACAACCGGCATGGCTGCCCCTCCTTCGCCATCCGACAACCCGGCACAACCAACCCTTGAGGGGGGCGGAAAGCCGGAGACTGGCGGGTATAAGCCGTGGGCGGCGGGTGGCGTTGTGCTGCTGGGGGTGGCGGCAATCGGCTTGCTCTTTTTGACAAAAAAGAATCATGTAAAGAATATCGTGCTGGTACTTATTTTGACGGCCGGGGCGCTGTTGGCGGTTTGCTTTACTACTATTCAGACGGTCGAGCAGTATTATGCCGCCCACCCGGATGCCATCCTTCCAGACAGTGAGACGGTGTTTCTCAGTATCCGCTGTGATACGGTTGCCGGGCAGGGGGACAAAGCGCACATCCCCTCAGACGGCTGCATACTTGACAAAACCGAGGTCGTGCTGCGTGAGGGGGATACGGTTTTCACACTTCTCGAGCGGGCGGCACGGGTTCATCGGTTATCATTGGATTATTCGGGCTCTTCCGACGGTCTATCGGGCGGCGTCTATGTCCACGGCATGCAGTCACTCTATGAATTTGACTTCGGAAGCACCTCGGGCTGGGTATACAAGGTCAACGGGCAGCTCCAGAGCGTCAGCTGCTCGGAGTACACCCCACAGGATGGTGATGTGGTGGAATGGGCCTATACCCTTGATCTGGGCAAGGATGTATCCTAAGAAAGCTTTCGGATTGGCTGGTTGCCATCAAAGAAAGGAGGGATCGGTTTGAGAACGTTTTGTACGCTGCATCCGGCGGCGGCCATGGTGTACTTTGTCTGTGTAATCGGGGTTGCGATGTTCTCGACCGATCCCCGTATAGCTGTATTGTCCCTGTGCGGCGCGATAGTGTTCTATGCGATGCAAAGGCAAAAGGGATTGTGGCGGGATCTGTTGGTCGGCGCCGCCGTTTTTGCCGTGCTGGCACTGGCCAATCCGCTTTTTTCGCACAACGGCCGAACGGTGCTCTTTTTCGTTAACGGGCGGCCGATCACCTGGGAGGCGATGGCCTATGGCATGACCTTTGCGGCCGTCGTACTCGCCATGATCTTCTGGTTTAAATCCTTTCAGATCGTTATGACAAGCGATAAGCTGTTGTTTTTGTTCGGCAGGGCCGCTCCCCGTCTGTCCATGATTTTGTGCAGCACGCTGCGCTATATTCCGCTGTTCCGAAAACAGACCCAGCGCATACGCGAAGCACAGACGGCCATGGGGCTGTATGCCGGGGACAACGTGATGGACGATACCAAAGGTACACTGCGCGTCTTTTCGGTGATGGTCACCTGGTCGCTTGAAAACGCGATGGATACGGCCGATACCATGAAGTCAAGGGGCTATGGCATCGGTCGGCGTACGCTCTATTCCGAATATCGCTGGCGGCCTGCCGATATTGGCGTTCTGACCGCCAGTCTGCTGTTGGGGGGAGCGGCGATCGTCGGTATGGCAATGGGCGGGGCGCGGTTTGTCTATTATCCCCGCCTCACGCCTCCAACAAACATGCCGGCGATGTGGCTGACCATGATCGCCTATGCGCTGTTGGCATGGCTGCCGACGTATTGTGAATTAAAGGAGAACCTCCGATGGAGATATTGCAGGTCAAAAATCTGAGCTTTGCCTATCCGGACAATGACCGGAATGTGCTGGAGGACGTCACCTTTGACGTGCAAGCAGGGGACTTTGTGGTTGTGTTTGGAGAAACCGGCTGCGGCAAAACCACGCTGCTGCGCATGCTCAAGCGCGAGCTGACACCCGTGGGCAGCCGCAGCGGCAGTGTGGCATACAACGGTATACAACTCGATGCGCTGGATGCGCGCACCTCGGCGTGTGACATCGGCTTTGTCATGCAAAAGCCAGAAAACCAGATCGTTACCGATAAAGTGTGGCATGAGCTGGCGTTTGGACTTGAAAATATGGGGCTGCCCACCTCCGTCATTCGTCGGCGCGTAAGCGAAATGGCGAGCTATTTTGGTATCGGCGGCTGGTTTCGCCGGGATGTCAGCGAGCTGTCGGGTGGGCAGAAGCAGCTTCTCAATCTAGCCTCTGTCATGGTGATGCAGCCCAAGGTGCTGATTCTGGATGAGCCGACATCCCAACTTGACCCCATTGCCGCAGCGGAGTTTATCACCGTGCTGCAAAAGCTCAACCGCGAGCTGTCTCTGACCATCGTGCTGGTTGAACATCGGTTGGAAGAAATTTTCCCGATCGCCGACAAGGCGCTGATGCTGCGTCAGGGGCGCATCGTGCAGTATGATTCGCCCCGAGCCGTCGCACAAACGCTGGCAAAAGAAGACCCCATGACCAACGCGCTGCCCGGTGCCGTGCGCCTCTACCATACGCTGCAGGCTGGCGGAGAGTGCCCACTGACGGTCAAGGAGGGACGGCGATATATTGAAGAGCACTTCGATCAAAGCATTCGAAGACTGGAGCAGCCGCCTTATACCCACAGTCCGGAGGCTGCGCTGGAATTTCGCGATGTGTGGTTCCGCTATGACCGAGAGTCGCCCGACGTCCTGCGGGGCACCAGCTTTACCGTCTATCAGCAGGAAATTTTCTGCATTCTGGGCGGCAATGCGTCGGGCAAGACAACGGCACTGCGCGTGGCCGCGGGACTGCGCCGCCCGTACAGCGGCAAAATCCGCGTGCTGGACAAGCCGATGAGTGCCTACAAGGGCAATTCGCTCTACCGGCAGACGCTGGCGTTGCTGCCCCAGGATGCGCAGACGGTGTTCCTGAAAGACACCGTGCGGGAGGATCTTGAGGAGCTGGGCGGGGGACAGGCGAATGACCTGATTGACCTGACACCGTTTCTGGACAAGCATCCCTATGATCTGAGCGGCGGGCAACAGCAGCTGTGTGCTTTGGCCAAGACGTTACTGCTGGGGCCCCGGTTGCTGCTGTTGGACGAGCCAACCAAAGGCATTGATGCCCATGCAAAGCGCAACATTGTGCGCATCCTTCGCGGCCTCAAGGAACAAGGGAAGACCATCGTGATCGTGACGCACGATGTGGAATTTGCCGCCTTGTGCGCCGACCGCTGCGCCCTCTTCTTCGATGGGGAAATTACCTCCTGCGATGTCCCCTCCCTCTTTTTCTCCGAAAACAACTTCTACACCACTTCTGCCAACCGCATGACGCGTTCGTTCTACGATAACATCGTGACGGTGGAGGACGCTGTGAATATTTGCAAGCAGAACGGGGGCACGGACCGATGAAAAAGGTGGTGGCCTATCTGTTGCTGCTGGCAGCGGTGCCGATCGTTCTCTTAGTCGGAACGGTGGTGTTTCAAGACAAATACGCTGCGTTTGTGTCTTTGGCAGTGATTCTTCTCGCGCTTGCTGCGCTGCTTATGTCTATGGAAAACAGCGAGATGAGCACGCGAAAGCTGGTACTCATCGCCGTTATGACCGCGCTGTCGGTAGCCGGACGCTTTCTTTTTGCCGTGGTACCCGGCTTCAAGCCGGTGACGGCCATCGTGGTGTTGACGGCAATGTATTTCGGGAGTCAGGCAGGCTTCTTGACGGGAGCGCTGACGGCGGTGATCTCCAATTTTTACTTTGGGCAGGGAG
>JAEZJA010000225.1 GCA_023415895.1 Bacillota bacterium | reverse complement strand
GGGGATATACAGAATATGATCGGCTTCGGGCATGACATCCCGGCGATCGTCCGTTGTCACCACCAGCACCTCGGCACCGCGTGCTTTAACCTCCTTGATGTTGGACATGGTCTTTTCGAACAGCTTGTCGCAGCAGGCCAGCGCCACCACAAACGTGCCCTCTTCGATCAGGGAGATGGTACCATGCTTGAGCTCGCCCGCCGCATAGGCCTCCGAGTGGATATAGCTGACCTCCTTGAGCTTGAGCGAAGCCTCCAGTGCCACCGCGTAATCCAGGTTACGGCCGATGAAATAGGCGTGATCCAGATAGGCGTACCGCTGTGCCAGCTGCTGCAGCTCGGTGGACTGGCGGAGAATACCCGACACCATATCCGGCAGACGAATCAGGGCGCTGAGCAGACGCCGCAGGTCACGGTCATCGATATGACCGAGCTGATGGGCAATATAGAAGGCGATCAGATACAGCATCGTCAGCTGGGTAGAATAGGCCTTGGTCGTGGCTACGGCGATTTCGGGGCCTGCCCAGGTATACAGCACGTCATCGCTTTCGGAGGCGATGGAGCTGCCCACGACATTGACAACCGACAGCACGCGCGCACCGCGGCTTTTGGCCTCCCGCATGGCGGCCAGGGTATCGGCCGTTTCACCCGACTGGCTAATGATGATGACCAGCGTATGTGCGTCCACGAGCGGGTCACGGTAACGGAATTCGGACGCCACATCCACCTCGACGGGAATGCGCGTCAGCTTTTCAATGACATATTTCCCCACGACACCGGCGTGATAAGCCGAGCCACAGGCCAGAATATAGATGCGGCGATAGGAACGCAGCTCTTTAGCCGTCAGATGAATGCCGTCGAGCACAATACCCCCGTTGGCATCAATACGAGGCGAAATCGTAGCCGACAAGGCCTGCGGCTGCTCCATGATCTCCTTGATCATGAAATGCGCATAGCCGCCGCGTTCGGCACTCGATACGTCCCAGTTGACGACCATTTCCATTTTGCTCACGGGATTGCCGGATTGATCGAATACCTCAAACGCATCGCGCCGCAACCGAACAATTTCATTGTCCGACAGCTGGATGATGCGGCGGGTATGGGATAAAATCGCCGGGATGTCCGACGCAATGAAATTGCCGTCTTCAGCCAGACCCACGATCAACGGGCTGGCATTGCGTACGGCGATGAGCTCATTGGGATGGTCGGCACACAGCACGCCCAACGCATAGGAACCCTCCAGCTGCGCGAGAGTAGCGCGTACGGCAGCAAGAAAATCGCCGGTATAGTATTTGTCCAAGAGCTGGGCGATCACTTCGGAATCGGTTTCGGATAAGAAGGTGATGCCCTCCGCCTCCAGTTTTTGCTTCAAAGTGGCATAGTTCTCAATAATTCCATTATGCACCACGGCAAACATGCCGCTGGCACTGCGATGCGGATGAGAATTCTCATCACTGGGCTTCCCGTGTGTTGCCCAACGGGTGTGCCCGATACCCGTTGTCTGCGACAATCCTTTGCCGCCATTTATTTTTTCACTGAGTACGCTGAGCCGGCCTTTGGCTTTGAAGATTTCCACATAGGCACGCGGATCGGTCGAAGACGGTTCGGACGCATTTCCCACCAATGCAATACCGGCCGAGTCGTAACCGCGATACTCGAGTTTCGCCAGTCCCTCCAACAACAGCGGGGTCGCCGGGTTTTCCCCGATGTAACCCACAATTCCACACATATGAATACTCCTTTCGAATTCTATGGCATCCCACAATACCACTTGCCCATAATACAGCAGTTTTTAACAGTCGTCAAGCCAATGCCGCAACGGAGATACGGTTGACAATAAAATGATTGCATCCGGGTATACTACAACTAGTATGCACCATCCGCAAATAAAGACGGCATGAAACGAAAAATATGTCAGGGGCGATGCCATGCAACCAATGAAACAAGCACGCAGTCGAATGAAAGGGCACTGGCTGGCGGCAGAAGGTATCCTGTTTGCCAAAACAGGGATGCGATTATTTGTGTTTTGTATACAGTTCCTTCTGCTGCGGGTGTCGGGATTGGGGGCCGAGCGGGTGACCACGGCACGGGATGTGTACAACGGACAGTGGCTGTACGCCGCTATTCTTTTCTTCACACTGGTGCTCGACTGGCTATTGGTTTCGCCGCTGCTGCTGGGGGAGACCGATTTTTATTACCGTTTGGCGCAAGAGTCCAATGCGCCGCTGTGGGTGGCATTCTCCTTTTATCGGCGGGGGTATATCAGGGCACTGCGCTGGCGCCTCGGGCTGTTTTGGCGACGATTGCTGTGGATCGCTCTGGGGTGTTTTCCCCCAGCGGCGGCGATGGGCTATGCGGCTTTTATACGCCTCACAAAGGACGATTCGTCTGCGGCGGATATGGAACTGCAGTTGTGTACAATGCTGGGTCTGTTGCTGTTTGCAGCCGGAGTGCTGGCTTGTGAACTGCTGATGATGCGGTTTCTTCCTGCATCCCTGCTTTTGACGGCAGATCGGGGACAGGAGGGGGGCAGACGACTGTTTCGTCGCTCCCGCCGCATTATGCGGTCGCACGTGGGTGAGATGCTCTGGCTGTATATGCGCTTTTCTCTATGGCTGTTTAGCTGCGTATTGATTGTGCCATATGCCTATGCAGCACCGTTGTTCTATGCCGCACGAGCCGACCGTATTCTCTATTTTGCTAGCCATCCCTGTCCTTCGCGAAAAAAAGCGCCGCACCGCATTTTAACAGCGCTCGAAATGACACAGGAGCTGCGGTAAAACGACTTTAGCTTCAGGACGACAGTTGACCAAACAGAAAAAACTCGCAGCACCTAAGGCGCTGCGAGTTTTTTTAACCGGTCTGTCGTTTAACAGCCCTGTTCAGTGGTAGGGAAGATGCTCAGATTTTGTGAGCAATCTCTTTCGCGCAGGCAGGGCAAACATTGCGGCCTTTGAAGACAGCAATATCGGACACGTTACCGCAGAAAATGCAGGCTGGTTGATATTTTTTAAGAATAATCGTGTTGTCCTCCACGAAAATCTCAAGTGAATCACCATTGTCCAGTTCCAATCCACGGCGAAGCTCGACGGGAAGCACTATGCGGCCAAGATCGTCGATTCTTCTAACAATACCTGTGTACTTCATGCTTTTTCCTCCTTTTTTTCGCGCTGGGGAGAATCACCGAGAGCGAATTCTTAGACTTTCAACAGAAATATTACCAAAAAAATCGCCAACTGTCAACCTGTGGGGAGAAAAAAATGCCCGGAATATTGAAATTTTTTTTGTAATATATATGAGCACATGGACAAATTTCCTGCAATAATTGTACTTGGAAATTATTTCGCTGTATATACGACAAATATGGGAGAAAGATGGCTATGCTGAATGCGGTTTGGGTGGGGATTATGCTGCTGTCCATCGCAGCGGGAGCTTTGTCGGGAAGACTGGAGCAGGTGACCAATGCCTTGTTGGGAGGCGGACGGGAGGCCATTACACTCGCTCTGATACTGGGGGGCGCCATGTGTTTATGGGGTGGATTGATGCGCATTGCCGAAAAGGGCGGCTTAACGTCGGTGTTGGCCCGCCTCATGGCTCCGCTCATGCGGCTGCTCTTTCCCGGATTGGATCCGCAGGGTCCGGCTTGTCGTGCCATGCTGATGAATATGGCCGCAAACTTTTTAGGGCTGGGCAACGCGGCCACGCCGTTTGGCATCAAAGCTATGCACGAGCTGCAAAACTGCAACCCCGAGCCCGGCACGGCCTCGGATCATATGGTGACCTTTGTAGTGCTGAATA
>JAEZJA010000202.1 GCA_023415895.1 Bacillota bacterium | reverse complement strand
TCCATGCAGTGCAGCACCACGGGCAATTCATAGGCCCCCGCTTCGGTGGCCAGCTGTTCCAGTTCGGAAGGTGGTGCCACAATCAGCCCCGAAGGGTCGGGCACACTCTTGATAATCATCAAATTGCGATAAAAGTCGATCAGCTCGGCACACAGGCGCTCCATATCGCGTGAGGCCTCATGCAGTTTGCCGATCAAAGCCAGCGCCGCGCCGCCGTCGGACGAACGCACCGCCTGTGAGAGTTCAAACAGATAGTCACGTCCCGCCATGCCCACCGCATCGGCAACAATGTCAACCGTCAGTTCACGCGAACGTGACACGCACTGATCGAGCAGGGACAGCGCGTCCCGCATACCGCCGTCAGCCAAGCGCGCAATCAGCATCGCCGCATCATCGGTGATGGTGAATTGCTCCTGCTCGGCAATATAGTGAATACGCGCCGTAATATCCTCAGGTGAAATGCGTCCGAAATCGAAACGCTGACAACGCGACAGAATCGTCGCAGGCAGCTTGTGCACTTCGGTTGTGGCAAGAACAAACAAGGCGTGGGCAGGGGGCTCCTCCAGCGTTTTCAGCAAGGCATTAAAAGCACCTGTAGACAACATATGCACTTCGTCAATGATGTAGACACGGTATTTGGCCACCACCGGCGTAAAGCTGATTTCTTCGCGCAAATCACGAATATTGTCTACGCCGTTGTTGGAGGCGGCGTCAATTTCCACGACATCCAGAATGGTGCCGTCGTCAATGCCCCGGCAGATGTCACAGGCATTGCAGGGATCTCCGTCCTGCGGGTGCAGGCAGTTGACGGCTTTTGCCAGAATCTTGGCACAGGAGGTTTTGCCCGTTCCACGCGAACCTGTAAACAGATAGGCATGCGCCAAACGGCCTGTGCGCATCTCATTTTTAAGCGCGGCCGTAATCAACGGCTGGCCATATACATCGGAAAAGGTCTGCGGCCGCCATTTTCGGTACAATACCTGATACATCCATCGTCACCTTCCTTTGCAAGTCGCGACATCAAAAAGCCGTATACCCTCGGGCATACGAACGGACAGGTTGGCTGCGGCGCACGGCAGCAACCGCTTAATGCTGCTCGGTTCCCCGCCTGACATGGTTCACGGCGTACCGTCGCACAGGACCCGCCCGTCCGTATGCCCCAAGACATACAGCTCAAACAGCAGCCTTCGCAAAACAACCGGCGACACAGCCATTGGCGTGCTGTCTGCCATCGGTTATTCGCTTGAGTGTCTGCGTGTTTATTTATTATACACAGTTACTGTCTAAAAATCAATAGAGAATCCCCGGCCCGGCCCCATTTTCCCTTCAGGGGTGATGATTTGGCTGTTTGTTAGCGAATTTTGGGGATTTCTGCGGATTCATCAGATCTTAATGAAATATTACCAATTTTGTGATGGATGTTTACGAGCTTTTTCTGTATACTGAAAACACAAGAGTGGTTGTACACGGAGGTGTGTCATGAAAAGCAATCCGATTGTCGATGACAGTGCAGTATCCAAAAGGCGAAGACAAATCCTAGGAATCATCACCTTGACAGCCATCGTACTGGCTGCTGCGCTCATCACGATTTTCGTATCCCGCAATCTAATCGGTAAGATCCGTTCACCGGAGGATTTCCGCGTCTTTATTGATTCGTTCGGCTGGACAGGACGCTTGGTGTTTTTCGGATTGCAGCTACTGCAGGTGGTCATTGCCTTTATACCGGGGGAGCCGCTGGAAATCGGTGCCGGATATGCCTTTGGCGCTGTGGAAGGCACCCTGTTGTGTATGGCGGGCGTTGCCGTAGGCTCGACCCTCATCTTTATACTGACGCGCCGCTTCGGTGTCAAGCTGGTGGAATTGTTTTTCAGTCGAGAAAAAATCAACGACCTGCGGTTTATCAACAGCGAAAAGAAACTCAAACGACTGATCTTTATTCTGTTCTTTATCCCCGGCACGCCGAAGGATCTGTTCACCTATTTCGCCGGACTGACGCGCATTCGCCTGTATGAATTTCTGACCATTTCCATTCTTGCGCGCATTCCCTCGGTCATTTCCTCCACCGTGGGCGGCAATCTTTTCGGCTCCAGCCAGTATGTGTCGGCGATCATCCTGTTTGGTGTGACAGGCATTATCAGTCTGGGCGGCATCGCCCTTTATTCCCGGATAATCAAGCATCATCAAAAGTCAGATAAAAAGCACAAGCTATAACGGCTTGTGCTTTTTATGGAAAAACGGCCGCGACCGTTTTTTTGTATGTACGCACGCCTCTTCAACGACCTCCTCCTGCACCGCCTTGTCACAATCCTCTGGCGGCGACATGGTTTCCAGCTTGGTCAGAAGATTTTTCAGCGCGACAACATCCGATAACGTCCCCACCATCTTCATCGCGTTCTCCATCGGACTTTCGACCGATGCCGTTTGCACAGGCGGTTGCCCAAAGCCGTTGTATCCCCCGCTGCCGATCATCTGTGGGTATATCGTATACGCCCTATTCAGCCCCACCGCCCCCTGGACGCCGTCCACACGGCCTGCCATGCTGTAACGGACAATCCCGATGTCCTCGCTTTTGTCTGTGGGAAGCAGTGGCTGGGCTGCCCAGAGCTGTGTGTTTTCATGGATATCCTCGGGCAGCCGTCGGATCAGGGTGTCCCGCCCCGCGCGAAACATGGGCAAATAGCCTGCACGGCGCACATCGTCACACCAGGCGGCGGCAATCAACCACCATCGCCTGCCAAGGTACTCCAACGCTTTATCCGTGATGTCAATTGCCACCGGAAACCCGAAAGCATAGCCGTCGATCACCTGCAAAAAGCAGGACGCCTCGCGGTGCGCTTGCTCTTCACAGGTGGCCTGAGAGCTATGGTACGCCCCCATCCATAATCCTGCCTTGGCTGCGTCATAGGCATTTCTGTGAAAAAACGCGTCCGTATGCCTGTCGGGATTGCCCCAGCCATAGGAGGCGCGCAGCATAACAAAATCAATGGCGCACGCCCTGACGCTCTGCCAGTCGATGACACCTTGATAAGCCGATACATCCATCCCCAGCATGGGTATCACACAATCAAAAGACATGAGGTCACCCTCCGTTGTGAAGCAGCATCACTATACACTATGCGCTGACAACGGTCGGGTGACCTCTTTTTTATTTATTTATTCTCTTATGCTTTTCCCTTGCTGCCCCCGAAGGAGATACCCGAAAGGATATTGGTATCGTAGCTGAAGGTCAGCGCCTGACGTTCGCGCTGGCGCTTAAAAGCAATCTCCAGCATACGGTCGAGCAGCGCATCAAAGGGAATGCCGGCCGCTTCCCACAAATAGAAAGCGAGAGAGCCGGGGATCGTATTAATCTCATTGACAAAGAGCGCGCCGCTCTCTTTATCGTTTAAAAAGTCGATGCGCGCCACACCCGAGCAGCCAAGTGCCTGAAAGGTCTTAACGGCCAGTTCCTGTACCCGCTCGGTCATGCCGTCTGGCAGCTCGGCGGGCAGACGGCGTTTGAGGCTGCTCATACCGCTTTTGGCGCTTCCCGCTTCTCCTGCATTGCTGAGGTATTTGTCACCGAAATCGAGAATATCGTGGGAAGAGACCGGCTCCTCACAAACGGAAGCCTGTGCCGCATCCGCATCGCCGAGAACGGAACAATTGATCTCCCGCAGATTCTGCACAGCCGGCTCAACCAACACACGAGATGAGAATCCCAGTGCCGTATCCATAGCCGCTTTGAGTGCCCCGCGGTCGGCTGCAAAGGAAATTCCTACAGAAGAACCCAGATTGACCGGCTTGACGATCACCGGATAGGAGAAGGCCTTCTCCACCTCGCACAACGCCTTCTCTTCATCGAGTGCATACTGGCGTGCCGTAAAGATGCGGGCGTCCAGCACCGGCAGTCCGGCCTGACGCATAGCCGCCTTCATGATATATTTATCCATGCCGAGCGCGGAGGACATCACATCACACCCCGCATACGGCACATTGAGCATTTCGAGCATGCCCATCAGGGTGCCATCTTCCACATTGGTGCCGTGCACGACGGGCAGTGCCACATCAAAGCAGCCCACCACGCTGTTTCCAAATTTCTTCATGGGATAACGCACGAGATTGACCCGTCCGTTTTCAGGAACGAGCAGCACCCGCTCCGCTTTCTCCATCCCTGTTTTCAGATTCTTATAGGTATCAATATTGCCCATCGCAGGGCCCGTGTAAAAGGCATTGTCCTTGGAGATGTACACAGGAAGGACGTCGTATTTTTCCCGGTTGAGCGCGGCATACGCCTGTATTCCCGAAATAATTGACACCTCATGCTCCACGCTGCGTCCACCAAAGAATACCGCCACGGTTGTTTTCATTGATATGACCACCCTTTCACACAGTTTCCCGGCTGTGTCCGTATCGTTCATTAAAAAATCAAAAATTATCCGGAAGATCGTTTTCCAATAGTACCGTGCGCCGCCCCTCATCGGGCAGTCCCTGAACATAGGCCAGGGCTTGCTGCAGATTCTTGGCCACAAACAAATGCCCCTCGTCAAAGCCCGCCGACAGCAGACCTTCGCGCAGCGGAGGCGCCTGCTTTTCGCCGACCAGCACCGCATAATCGCAGCAGTTGGCCGCATAGGCGCCCAGCTCCCGGTTCAGGGCTTCCTGTCTTTCTCCCAGTTCCACCATGCCCGGCGTAACCAATACCCGCTGCCCTTCAAAGCCGCCCAGTACATCGAGAGCGGCACGGAACCCGGCGGGATTGGAATTGTAGGCATCATCGATGAATCCATTGGCAAGCAGCTGCAGCCGATGCTCCACCGGCTTGAGCTGCTTAATCGGCACGACCATATCCTCCATCGGAATGCCGAGCGAATGCGCCACGGCGATGCAGCCGACGATGTTCTGAATGTTGTGCAGCCCCAGCAGCTTTGTGGTAAAGCGGCGGAATTCACCGCTGGGTGCCGTCACGGTAAAGGAACTTCCGGCAGCGTCTACCCGGATATCCGACGCGGTATAATCCGCCCCGCTGTCCTCTTTCACACTGTAGGTCACCGCCGGAGCCGTCACCGCCCGGCTGCGAATGTAGGCATTGTCTGCATTGAGAAATACAAACCCGTTGACCGGAATGGCATCGGCCAGTTCAAACTTGGTTTTGATAATGTTGTCAATCGTTTTGAAGGTTTCCAAATGCTGTTCGCCGATGGAGGTAAGCATGCCATAGCGGGGATGCACCAGCTCACAGATTTCGCGGATATCGCCCACATTCTTGGCGCCCATTTCGGCGATCAGCACCTCATGGCTGGGACGCAGATGCTCGCGCACCGTGCGCACCACGCCCATGGTGGTGTTGTAGTTTTCGGGTGTCATCAGCACATTGTATTTGGCAGACAGCAACGCGAACAGAAAATTTTTGGTGCTTGTTTTTCCATAACTTCCCGTTATGCCAATCGTCACAAGCTGTGGCATGGAGGCAAGGATGCGCTTGGCATCACGCACATACCACCCAGCAATGAGATTCTCCATCGGGAGGTTGATGGTATTGGCAAGCAGTGTAACCAAGGGAGACAAAACCACCCACAAAAACAGCATGCTCACGCTCAAACGCACCAGCCCCGCCAGAAAAACGCCAACGCCGACCGCCAGGGTCAATATGGCATGCGTCGCCAGCAGCCGCTTGACCCGCGCCGTGTAGGCGAGCGGTTTTTTGGCCTTGGCAGGAATATTTGTATAAAAATGAATCACAAGCAGCGCCGCGCAGGCAAGACGGATCTTCCAGTCGGTGAGCTGAAAGCTGTAAACAGCCACAGCCACAAAGGCAAGCAGCATCCACCCCAGCTTCATGGCGATTTCTTTACGCTTTTCGCACAGCCAGCGCCAAAACCGCCCATTACGATAGGAATTGAGCTGCAGCATATGCACAAAATACAGCGTCATCACCGTACAGTCTGCCAGATAAGCGCCAAACAGCAGTACCGTCGAAATCCAGTTGAGCATCAACGATTCTCCCCCGATTGTATTTAAAGAAAGGCATCCAGCACCCGGCTGCACTGTCCCCATTTTTCTGCAAAGGCAAAATGTCCCGCATCCTTGAGCACCACCAAACCGGCATCAGGAATACTTTTTTCCATCAGCTGTCCGTCGGAAAGAGGCGTGGCCGTGTCGTTTTCGCCCCAAATCAACAGCGTTGGCACCTTGATGCCAGGCAGCAGCGACGTCAGGTCTTCGTTCAAAGCACGTACCATCGTCTGGCGCATCACCGGACTGGCATTGCGATAATCGCTCGACCCGACCTTGGACTGCATCTTTTTAGCCAGCGGCGGCAGCACATGCTTTGCGGCTTTATACGAATATACCTTCACATAATACCAGACATTGTGTCTGGCCTTGATGCCCGCCGCATCGAGCAGCACGATCTTGGAAACCTTGAGTGGCTGCTCTAGGCGGTTCATCAGCTTAATAATAATGCGGCCGCCATAGGAATGCCCCACCAATACCGGCGCTTTCAGCCCTACTGACTGTGCAAATTTGAGCGTGAAATCCACATAATCATCCACGCTCCATGGCTCCGGCGGCTCCTCACTTGCCCCAAAACCGGGCAGATCGGGTGCCACCACCCGGTAACGCTTGGACAAATGGTCAATGATCAGGCGATAGGTCTGCGCCGGAGCAGCCCACCCATGGAGCACCAGCAGCTCAGGGCCCTGCCCCTCGTCGATATAACTCACACGACGGCCGTCAATCAGCGTCTCCATGCGGCTTCGTTCCCCCATCATACAGCAGATCAAGATGCCGTAATATTTTACCAAACAAGTGTGGAAGTGCACACGCCATTATAGCATAAGCCGTATAGAAAATCAAATAGCGCATGTCGGCAGCTCTTTTAATTTTTACTATTGTTATCACCGCGTAAGATCCTGTGTACAGTATATGTATGAAAGCATTCCGCCATACCGCAAACCTCCCGATGCCATACAGACCCACAGGCATGCGGGCGACATAGCCCACATGGTCCCATGCAACTGGATGGTATTGGGCACGAGTACGGAAGGCTTTTTCCCAGTAATCAATTACTATATTCCTTACTACCACACCCCGCGTTTATAGCGAGGGCGGAGCCTCCTGACGCCACTGGAAAAGTAAACGTTGCTCTTGGCTGCATAAAAAGCAGCCAGCAGCAGATGTATTCTGCCACTGGCTGAGAAAAATTGATGTTTTATTTCATGGTCATGTTAATTCGAAGCGGTTCTCATTGCCGGCGGGTTTGTCAATCATCAAAGGAGGAGTATGTCCCTCTATGTATCGTTCTATTGTTGTATGGCACGGTTTATGCAATAAAATCTTCAATGATATCAAAAACATGATACGGGCAGACATCATTTTCAGAGAGGCATTTCTCCAAACGCTCCACAAAAAGCGGGTTTGTCGAAATATCCTCCACGCATAGCAGCGGCGTTTCGTCTGACGAGCAAGAGCAAATAACGGAAAGGCCATAGGTTTGTATTATCCCGAAATCATCCACTTCTTTTCTGGATTGTACCATGCGTGCGCGAACCGATTGGTGTAATGCGGCACTGCCTGTCATATTGATCTCCTCTTCTCCTCTTTACCGTTCATGATTCTTTTCTACCAAATGTGTACAAAAAGATGATAGATTCATGGTGTAAACGAGCCATTGGCTGTGTTATGTACGCCATGAAAATATCATCTTTTACGACATTTTACAATATATTCTGCACAACTGGGTATTAAAAAAGCGGAACTGGTCAACCTGTCGTTTCGCTTTCCTCTGGAAGCGTATTGAGCATATACAC
>JAEZJA010000176.1 GCA_023415895.1 Bacillota bacterium | reverse complement strand
AAACGAACGATCTACGCTACATATCGGAACGCTTTCGCCGATATTCCTGATATCACGATGAATCCCTATCTTCCCGAAAGCATCCCCAATCATTGGCTCTCCTGTCTGACACTTGCCGAGGACTGTAAGGTGCAACCCCTGGATATCATCAAGGCGCTGGAAATCGAGAATATTGAATCGCGTCCCCTCTGGAAACCCATGCATTTGCAGCCGGTCTATAAAGACGCCGATTTCATCCGCGCCAACACAAATGAGCCAATCGCTGTCTCGGAGGATCTCTTCAATCGAGGCCTGTGTTTGCCAAGTGATATTAAGAATACACCAAGCGACATGGATAGAATTATTAGCATTGTTCGCAGTTTGTTTTGAGTTTCCGACATGCAATGAAATACTTTTTGTTGCTTTCTCCCCTGCCTGTTTATGTAACTTTCCTGTTTATTAGAATATCCGGTGCTGCTTTAAGTTGCCGTTAAATGCGGGAAAACAGGGCAGACCGGATTTTTTGTCGAATATGAAGTTTGCCTGATTCGACTGATTTCTGCCCAACCACTTATTTATGATTGCCTATACTGATTCCCCATCATTTTGGATAAAAGGATGCGATACGGATGTTTGATAACAAGACCCTGCTGATCACCGGGGGCACTGGCAGCTTCGGCAACGCGGTGCTCGACCGCTTCTTAAACACCGACATCGGTGAAATTCGGATATTCTCCCGCGATGAGAAAAAGCAGGATGATATGCGCCACCAGTACGGCAACGACAAGATTAAGTATTACCTTGGTGACGTACGCGATCTGTCCAGTATTAAAAATGCACTGCATGGTGTGGACTATATCTTTCACGCCGCCGCGCTCAAGCAGGTGCCCTCCTGCGAGTTTTTCCCGTTGGAAGCTGTTCGAACCAATGTACTCGGCACCGATCATGTACTGACGGCGGCAATTGAAGAGGGCGTTAAAACCGTTATCTGCCTTTCCACCGATAAAGCCTGCTACCCGGTTAATGCGATGGGCACATCCAAGGCCATGATGGAAAAGGTCATTATTGCCAAATCCCGCACGGTATCACCGGATGCGACCAAAATCTGCTGCACACGATACGGCAACGTTTTGTGCAGCCGCGGCTCGGTCATTCCTCTGTGGATTGAACAGATCAAGGAAGGACGTCCGATTACAATCACGGAGCCCTCCATGACCCGTTTTATTATGAGTCTCGACGAAGCGGTAGATCTTGTGTTGTTTGCCTTTGAAAAGGGTATTGCAGGCGATATTCTCGTGCAGAAGGCTCCCGCCTGCACCATTCAGGTGCTGGCTCAGGCGATTAAGGAGCTTTTCCACGTAGAGAGTGAGATCAAAATAATCGGCATCCGTCATGGCGAAAAAATGTATGAAACATTGCTTACCAATGAGGAATGCGCTCACGCGGTCGATATGGGAGACTTCTATCGCGTTCCGGCTGATAAGCGCGATCTCAACTATGATAAATATTTCATTGAGGGAAATCAGGAGCGGACCGAGCTTCGCGAGTTTACCTCCAGCAACACCCAACTGCTCACCGTGGAACAGGTCAAGCAAAAGCTGCTCGCGCTGTCCACCATCCGGCAGGAGTTGGCTGCCTGGGAAGCCCGCTGAGTATACTGCTCCTTAGATTGACCCACAAGACTTTGACGTGAGGGAGAAGCCACTTATGAAAGTACTGATTACCGGCGCCGGCGGGTTTGTCGGCAAGAATCTGGTGGCCGAGCTGCACAACCAGCAATATTTTGATCTGTATTTGTTCGATCAGGACACCGATCCCGAGCTGCTTGACGAGTATGCCGCCGACTGCGATTTTGTCTTTCATCTCGCGGGGGTCAATCGTCCTACAGACCCCGATGACTTTATGCGGGGCAATTTTGGGTTCACCTCTACCCTGCTCGAAACACTAAAAAAGCATCACAACACCTGCCCCATCCTGCTGGCATCCTCAATACAGGCAACTCTTGATAATGCCTATGGTCAGAGTAAAAAAGCGGGAGAAGACCTGTTGTTCCGTTATGCCCAAGAAACGGGCGCCAAGGCGCTGATTTACCGCTTCCCGAATATTTTCGGCAAATGGTGCCGCCCCCAGTACAACAGCGTGGTGGCGACCTTTTGCCATCATATCGCGCGTGACCTGCCCGTTCAGGTCAATGACCGTTCCACGGTATTGCGGCTGGTTTACATCGACGATGTGGTACATGAGCTGATCCGGGCGATGAACACACGCGAAAACCGTGTGGGTGACTTTTGCGAAGTGCCGGTTGTGCACACGGTCACGCTGGGTGAGATTGTGGATACACTCTACCGTTTTCGTCAAAGCCGTGTGGATTTGTCCGTACCGAATATGGCCAATGCCTTTGAAAAGAAGCTGTACAGCACCTATCTCAGCTACCTTCCTGCCGATGGCTTTTCCTACCCGCTGAAAATGAATGTCGATGCCCGCGGCTCCTTCACGGAAATTCTCCGCACCGCCGACCGCGGCCAGTTTTCGGTCAACGTTGCCAAGCCGGGGATTACCAAGGGCAATCACTGGCACCACACCAAGAACGAAAAGTTTCTTGTTGTCAGCGGTCAGGGAATCATCCGCTTTCGCTTGATCGGCAGCGAGGATGTTATCGACTATGCTGTCAGTGGTGAGAAACTCGAGGTCATCGACATACCGACCGGCTATACGCACAGCATCGTAAACGTCGGAGACACCGATCTCGTGACGTTCATGTGGGCGAACGAAGCCTTTGATCCTGAAAACCCCGACACCTATTTTGAAAAAGTGTAAAGAAGGCGGTACAAACCATGTCTAAGCTGAAGCTGATGACCATACTTGGCACACGGCCGGAGATTATCCGGCTGTCCGCCGTGATCAAATGCTGCGACCGCTATTTTGATCAGCTGCTGGTTCACACCGGACAGAACTATGATTATACCCTCAATCAGGTCTTTTTTGACGATCTGGGGCTGCGTGCACCGAATTATTATCTTGATGCGGTGGGAAAAGACCTGGGAGAAACCATCGGCAACATTATCGCGCGCTCCTATGACCTGATGGTACAAACCCAGCCCGATGCCGTACTGGTGCTGGGCGATACCAACTCCTGCCTATCGGTAATCGGCGCCAAACGGCTGCACATCCCGATTTTTCACATGGAAGCGGGTAACCGCTGCTTTGACGAATGCCTTCCTGAGGAAACCAACCGCCGCATTGTGGATGTGACCGCCGACGTGAATATGTGCTATTCTGAGCACGCCCGTCGCTATCTCAACGCGGCAGGGGTGCCACGTGAGCGCACCTTTGTGACCGGCTCGCCCATGGCCGAGGTGCTGCATGCCAACCTTGAAAAGATTGAAACCAGCGATATTCTGACCCGCCTGGGACTTCAAAAAGGCAGCTACATGCTGCTCTCGGCCCATCGTGAGGAAAACATCGATACCGAAGACAATTTTTTGAGCCTCATGAACGCGGTCAATGCGCTGGCCGAGACATACGACATGCCCATTCTTTATTCCTGCCACCCCCGTTCACAGAAATTCATTGACCAGCGGGGCTTTGTGTTTGACAAACGCGTGATTCGGCACCAACCGCTCGGTTTCCATGACTATAATCATTTGCAGATGAACGCTTTTGCCGTCGTGTCCGATTCGGGCACACTGCCGGAGGAATCCAGCTTCTTCTTGTCGGTTGGCCACCCCTTCCCGGCCGTCTGCATCCGTACGTCAACCGAACGCCCCGAAGCCATGGATCGCGGCAACTTTATTCTGGCAGGAATCACTACCCAACAGGTGCTGCAGGCTGTGGATACGGCTGTGGAGATGAACCGCAACGGGGATCTCGGCTTGCCTGTGGAAACTTACATGGACGAAAACGTATCCGCTAAAGTTGTCAAGATTATTCAAAGCTACACCGGCATTGTCAACCGCATGGTCTGGAGAAAATCCTGACCACCCATACACACCCACCACAGGATATAACGGATTCAGGAGGAAAACAACCCATGGACTCACAAAGCTTATTGAGCGGACTGCGCGACGTGAAAGCACGCATTTATGAATACGAATGGAAGCTTTGCTTCTACACATCCAAAAAGACCAAGGACGGCATTGACATGCAGGTCAGCCAATGCGCGATGAAAAACATTGCGGGACTGATGGATTCCACGGTCGTGAATCTACTTGAGAAAGTACTACCCGACCGCGCCGTCGTAGACTACACGCCCTTTCTTCCTAAAGAGGCGATTGCGGCGGTTGACCAGTCGGATGTACTGATTCATGAACAATTGGTGTGTCTGCTGACCGATGTCAAGAATGCCTATCCCTTCTCGGCGGAGGATTTTGTGATGGGTGTCGCCCCCACACCTACCGGTTTTCTTTTCGAAGGCCTTATCAAAAATGAAAAGAACGAAATCGTCGAACGGGTACTGTTGATGAAACGCTCCAACCCCTTTATCAAAGGCACCAAACGTCGTTTGTGTGTAACTGTGGGCGGCGAAATTGCGGAAGCTGAAACGCCTCTATTTGATTTCCCGCACACTGCGGATTTGCTTCTGATCGGTGATACCTGTTACATACTCTCTCCTAACGTGGAAAAAGACCTGGGACTCGAAAGCCGTCAGGCGGCTATCACCGGCAAACGCCTGCAGGCGGTCGCCGAGTGTTCCATTGTCAGCAACTTTGAGGAATTGGAGAAGGCCGCTTACAAGAGCACCCGCAAATTCTTGACCTTTGACCGCGAGGTGCTGGATTTTATTGTGCGTCTTCCTCTCGAGGAACGCGCGGACTTTCTCAGCCGCTACGGCCTTTGCTCCGACAGCCAGGGCCTCGTGGATACCGCGGATGCCGAACAATGTGATTTTTTGATTGATCTCCTCTGCGGCCGCAGCTGCCACGATGCGCTGGGTAGACTGTCGGTCGGCAGCAATATTATGCCTCGATAGAAACTACCGTCCTTTTTTCTGGCTCTATAACAAATGTTGGGGTAACGAATAGTATACGGATTCATTTTTTGGATAAGCTATCAGTAAACGAAAAGGAGCGAAATAATTATGAATCAAAATTCTCGTTTCCCAGAAAATTACGATTATAGTGATATCAGTCAAGATGATCTAAAAATTCTTCAAGAAGTAGAACAAAGGATTAATCAAAACAAGAAACAAAATATCGTTCTCATAGCGTTTGAAAAAAATGATATGATGTAGCATAAAGAAGAGGATTTTTACAATAATAAATCCTCTTCTTTATATATATGCTCGTATGTCCTGTTTCCATATTTTATTTCGGACTTGCATGCCTGTCTAATATCATGAGACTGCTTTTTCCTTTCAAGAAGCCCATAAATGTTGATAGGCTATATTGGAGCGGTATACTGAAGGGAATAGGAATATGATCGGGACTAACTTGCGCTTGTATGATTTTGATTTTCCTTTCATCACACAGCTCTCGTAATATCCATCCTATGTCCTTCTTTAATTCTGGGGATGTTGCAAAACGGCGGGCGATTGATAATCGCCCCTTTTTATCGCTACGTGTACCGTGTTCAACCGCGATGTATTTTAGGGGACGGTTAATAAACGTCCCAAAATAACCGTTTTGCAACATCCCCTTTATTTCGCCCACTCACAAAAAATGACCGTCCTAAACAGGACGGTCATTGCTTTTACGGATGACTTAGATCAGTTCAATGATGGCCATTTCCGCTGCATCGCCACGACGGGCTTCCGTCTTCACAATGCGAATATAACCGCCCTGACGGTCGGCATACTTGGGGGCAATCTCATCAAACAGCTTCTTAGATACGCTTTCTTTTGTAACAAAAGAGTAGATCAGACGCTTATTCGCCAGCGTCGGATTCTTTGCGATCGTAATCATCTTTTCAGTCAGCGCGCGTACCTCTTTGGCACGGGTAACTGTGGTTTCAATGCGGCCCTTCTCAAGCAAGAAGGTGACCATGGCTCTGAGCATAGCCGTACGGTGAGCCGTAGGCCGGCCGAGCTTTCTGGTTCCGGGCATGTGAATTCACTCCTTTTCCTTAGGTTGAAAACAATCAAGTGATAAACAAATGAATCTATGCTTCGTCTTACTGCAGGCAATGCCAGCAGCTATGGCGTAAACGACAGATATCGCTGCCCAGCGGACGGCTCCGCCGGGTCGGCAGGCTGGCCTAATCTTCGTCGCTGACCAGACTAAATCCGAGAGAATTCAGCTTGTTGACGACTTCCTCGAGCGACTTGCGACCAAGGTTGCGCACCTTCATCATATCGTCCTCGCTCTTGTTGATCAGATCTTCAACCGTGTTGATGCCGGCGCGCTTCAGGCAGTTGAACGCGCGAACGGAGAGATCCAGCTCTTCGATGGTCATCTCCAGAACCTTGCTCTTGTCGTCGATTTCAGGTTCATT
>JAEZJA010000123.1 GCA_023415895.1 Bacillota bacterium | reverse complement strand
CGCAATCGACTGTGTTTCAGGATTAAACCTTGTTTCATCGATCGTTGATGCGAAATCGGAAATTGGGAAAGCCATATAGCCTTTGTAACCTAAAAGGGGCGTAGCCTGCTTCCAGCCGAAGCAGCCGTCTGCGCCATGTTCCTTTTGGATCCAGCCCCCATTGCCGTCCTGCATATAGAAATGAAGACCGGTTGTGTCGTCGAGCTCGTCTGTTCTATAAAGAACGTTGTTTTCTTTTCCGATAAGTCCGAAACAGGCTTTTTTAAGCTCAACATTCGTAAAATCCACCCAAAGGACAAGATACTTTTCGCCTTTGATATAGGTGGGCATAGAATTGGCGGATGTCGCGTAAATGTTTACGCCGTTATTGTTGCTTGATGGCGGGGACAATGGCTTACTGATGGAAAGCGCCTTGCTTCCGCCAACGCCTTTTCCATCAGCGATGGAAAGAACCGCTTTGTCGATGACTGGGTCTGCAGCGTCATAATATTCACCATTATAATCCTTGGATTGATCTTCGGCAACTGGACCAGTTTTAAGAATATTCTTGCCTTGTGTAAATGTAGTGATGTTATTAAAATCCGAGAACATAACGTTGCTGAAATTACTGGTAGTGCTCGTACTGGATACCCATGCAATCGTTAAGGAACCCACATTAACGGATTTCACTACAGGCCCGGTTGCCTCATCTCTGTTAAAATCCAGTGATGTCGTCAGCGCGATCGTATGTTTTCCCGCTGTCAACGGCGCGGTGATCACCGTAGTATATAACCCCAAACGCCAAGATGTCACTGTTGTATCGACAGAATAGGTATAGCGCGCATCATCAATCAGCAAATCCACTTTTCTGGTTGAGTCATTGGATGTATCATAAGACAACGTGAAACTGTAATTCCCGTCCTTTGGAATGTCAACATCTTTAAAGGTAACGGTTGTATGCATTTTTGACACATCAATTTTATTGCCTTCTGGGTCAGTTACCGTCGTAGCACCGCTCAATCCGATCAAAGTAGGCTGTCCGGTATAATCGTTCTGAACGCCATGCTTTGTCTCTTGTGGCAATGCGGCTTCTCCACTAATCTCCCCACTAATGCTTTGCAGCACGATCGATTGATCGATAGCCGATTCCCAATTAATCGTCAAATATCCCACGTTAACAGATTTGACTACAGGAATGGCCAATCTGTCGAAATCCAGTGATGTCGTCAGTGCGAACGTATGCTTGCCCGCTGTCAGCGGAGCGTTTATCACCGTAAAATAAACACCTTTCCGCCAAGAGGTAACGGTTGTATCGACGGTGTAATTGTAACGCACACCATCAATCAGCAGATCCACTTTTCTGAGCGAACCATCGTTATCATTGCATGTATCATAAGCCAATGTGAAACTGTAGTTTCCGTCCTTCTGGATGTCGACATCTTTAAAGGTTACGGTTGTTGGCATTTTCGCTACAACCGTTCCATCATCAAGTATTGTCTTACCACCAATCGAACTAGCGCCGCTCAGCCCAATCATATTCGGCTGCCCGGTATAGTCGTTCTGAACGCCATGCTTTGTCTCTTCCGGTAATGCGGCTTCTCCGCTGATCTCGCCTTTGGTGCATTGCAGCACAAGTGCATCCGATTGAGCGGCCGACGTTATCGAAGGAAAAATCAGCACACACAACATTGAAATGGCAACAACTACACTTAGTACTTTTTTCACGATTAACACTCCTTTAATACTGTAATTTTGGATTTCTGCAAGATACAAGGCCGCCATGCAATATCCACTTCATCCCCCCATTCATACTCTTCATGATTTTCAGCGATCAACTGTATTGACAGACTGAATTCATCAGCGAGCGGGTCAGCCCCTGCAAATGATTCAATCGCAAAGGGACGAATATCTTATTTGCCTTTTTCATAATCTTGCTAAGCTTTGTCGCATTGTTTCATGAGACGAAAAACGAATGCTGTCATCCACAATGGAAATGGGTTTGTTGCCTTTGAAACAAAGCCGAACACAATCCCTCCTTCTGAAAGCATTGATTTTTTGCTCTTGTGCCAGCTCCGTCAATCCGTTCCACAACCACCCACCTGTTTTATAGCTTCATGTCATATAAAATCGAAGCGATGTTTGTTTTATAATCATCACCACTGTAAGCCGTGATCGCGGCTACCAGTATTCTGTCGTCGGCCGGAAGCGTTAAAATGCTTTCATCCTTTTCGATCTCAAACCCATAGCAAAACAGATAGGCTCTGCCGCAGACATGATCGCCAGAAAGATCGTGCGTGTGGCTGGAACAATAGGCGATCACGTCGCGCTTGATATGCCCGGTACGTTGAATCGCATATTGATCCCATCCTCCGACACGCTCCGTCATATCCTGCACATGCAAAACGACTCGTCTATCATTTAAAAACATGTCAGCGGCACGATCGCCTTTTGTACTGCATGCTAACAAGAAGCATTTCGTACATCCGGCGGGCAGCCTGATTCTTTGTTGGTTTGAGACGAGTACACTATGGGTTTCATCGGCATTTTTGGATATCAAAAATGGGACGCCGCCACACTGGATCGAATCCGGCAGTAATTCTGTGGGGATTGTTGTTTTCTCCTCCCCTATGCCGTATTCCCCCCGGTGATCATTGGTGGAAGAAATGCACAAGTTG